>JALGUK010000243.1 GCA_029820875.1 Candidatus Zipacnadia bacterium | reverse complement strand
TCACACGATGTGGTCAACCACGAATGCTGGGCCGGCGAGGGGACGATACAATTCGCCCCCAGCGTGGCGGCGACGTTCCACATACTCCAGCCGCGGGAGATAGTTGGGGCGTACTACCTGGTAGACAGCTACAAGCACTCCTATGCGGAAGTGCTGTATGATTACCTGGCGGAAGCAGAATGTAAGTGATCCCTTGACATTTGCCGTATGTGAGCTATAATTATAATGTGCAGGTATGCGCGGGTCGCGCCTCGAGCGCTCACAGGTCGTCCGACGAGGATGGCAGCCCCCAGTGGGTGGGATCCTGTGACCCGGGACCTGCATTTTTATTTGTAGACGCTTGTGATCCAGTCATAACGTGGCTCGTCAAGCACATCCATGATGTCGCGTGGGAAGAACTTGAGACCATAACCTAGGTACGTCCCCTTGCGTTGATAAACTACCGGTTTCAGCATCTGCGCGTAGCGGGGCTCATTGAAGCCGTATTGTGACTGCTCGACTGCATACCAGAAGGAGCCAGCCACCGCATCAGCAACCTGCAACCCCAGCAACCGACCTGCGGGAGCCGCTATCAACTGGGTGGGTCTCACCACGTTCCACTCGATACGTATGTCCAATATTCCCGTTCTGGACTGCAGTTGTTTCAGGTAAGCTATCAACTCATTGTATGACATTCCCGAGCGGTTCGAGAAGACGAGATCGATACTCCCATCGCCCGGGTCCGAACCTGTCTTGTGATCTCTACAGTACCAAGACACCCGCTCCAGTAAATAGCGTACCGCATAGAAGTACATCCGATACCGCTCTTGGAAGACCTCGCGTTCTCGGAGAGAAGGCTTGTGGACTAGTACACTGACGGTCTTAAGCAGAGCTGTGGAAATGGCGTTGACATATACCAAGCGATGCTCGTGTCGCAGATCGCGGAAGTGGAGGACCTTCCTCGGGTCTCGGCCCAGCCGGGCACGCACCTTATCCACGAGCCGGACTGTTTGCAGATCATGTGCTTTGCGGGTGACCACCGCGCTGAGTACAAACCACTCGGAGCTACCCGCGCCAAACGCGAATCCCTCGTCGCCCGACTCATCAATGTAGCCTACAAAGGTTGTATCCATGCGCTCTCTCCTGACATGATCCTACGTATTCTTAGCCATCCACTCTAGGAACTCCTCGCCCTCCTTCTGTGACGGGGCCCAGGTGTTGTAGAGGACTCCCTCGGGCCGAAGCTCTCTGTGGAACTGTTTTATCTGATCGAGCGACCCGTGGAGGTAAAGTCCCTTGCCGCTTGCCTGAATCCGCTTATACAAAGGCATCCAATCGGTCGTCTCGGCCTCACCGGCGCCGGGAACCCACTGAATACCGTTGATATCCTTCACCGCCAGTATATCGTCGAGATGGACCAGTGCGTCGGGACCGTCGAGGTGATAGATTGAATGGTCCAGGAACGCCGCCTCCTCCTCGAGTGCGGGCAGGATGAACTCCCGGAACATCTTCGGTGAGACCAGGCAGGAGAAGTCACATTCCATCGGGGAGTACTTGCCCTCGGAGAAGAACGGCAGCCAGCTCGTCGTCCCGTAGCGCATTCGGCCTGCTTCGGCGACGCGGGTCCAGATGACCCTATATAATGCGCGGACGTCACGCATCGCTGCATGAATCATTTCAGGCTGGTCAATGAGGTCTTCGCAGAGCTGTACCGCGCCGCGGATGCCCACAAGGGCATCCATGTTGCTGTGGAGGTCTATGTGCCGGACCAGGAAGTCCCCTTCGCCCGCCTCGGCTGCTGTCTCAAGGAAGCGGAGCAGCCCCACCCAACGGGGTGCATCTTCTTTGAGCCGCAGGGGCAGCACATCCTCCCAGCGTTCAACGAACGGCACCGCCCAGGTCGTGTCGAGGCTGTCGGAGGACCGCACCAGTTCGGCTCCCAGGAACGATGCGAACTGGTCCGGGCCGAAGTCACACGCCATTGCAGGCATCGCCTCGCCGCCGAACCAGATGGTCCGGGCATGTGCGCGGTAGCGTTCAACCGCGGCTTCGTAGTCGCCGTCCCACCCGTCCAGGTACGGTGGCGCAGGCGCCGGCTCAACTCCGTCCTTGGGCGCTGTAATCCAGACGGCCGGCCGGTCTATGATTTCGTAGTTCCAGTATGCCCGCCAGCGGACTTTGGCCTCCTCGAAATCCGGTTTGAAGCTCAGTTCCACGGCCACATTCTCCTTTGAGCGAACCGTAGGAGGGTTTTGGCGAGTCGTGCGATGGACAAACTCCTCGGCTTATGACGTCACCCACGCATCCGCATATTCCGCATAGCGATATTTTCCCCTGCTTCCAACTGAAGCGGCGCCGGAGTATAACTCCGGCGCCACGGGTGGTGGGTGCTCCGCTTAGCAGAATATCGCGCGCTCAGAACCGCGCCTCGCCGAGCACGCGGAGAAGCTGCGGATCGCTGACTCCAGGGACTGTTGACTGCTGCCAACCGTAACTGAGAGCCACGTTGAGGCTTTCATTAACCGGGTGCCGGACGGTCACGCCGACCAGCGCACCGACCCGCATGGGCACCGGGCCGCCGGCCTCGTTGAAATCGGCGTACTGGATAACCGTGGGGAACTTAGGGTTCTTCCATACCAAGAGCGCGCCTACCAGCTCCAGGTTGGGCGCAACCGGAGGATGCTCGAGGAAATATTCCCACGGCAGGGCGCCGAGAGGAATGCCAGGGTCAATCAGCTCGAAGTAGGGGTTCGCCCCCGAGTATGTGGGGGCGTATCCCTGCGTGTTGTGAACCCAGATTGCGTCCAGCATCAAACTCTTGTTGTCCAGGAGTACGAGGTCCCACCAGTAGCCGCTTCCCTTGGTCAAGCTCGTCTGCTTCGCCCATTCCACGCTCAGGGCGCGGCCCAGAAGCTTCGTGCGCAGGTCGAACGCGTATCCCTTATCCTGGCGCCAGCCGCTGACAAGCCACGTGCCGCCCACACTGAAACTCTTCGTATTATAAGCAGCGTGTGCGGCTATGATGTTGTCATTGCCGGGAGCCATATTCTGCGAGCCGCCGCCGATAGCGCCGAAAGCATCGAGTGAAACGCCGCTGGCAAGGTTCGGGAATTGCACTCGTGTCCCGTCCAGGGAGTTGGTCTGATTGTCGAACAATAGTCCCTTGCCGTATGCAACGAACTGACGGCCGGCGGTCCACCGCCCGTTTGTGCCCATATCGCCGGAAACCCAGGCTTCATCCACTCGATTCGGCCGGTTGGTGTTGGTCATGTAGTAGCTGATGTAGGCGGGCATCGAGACGCCCAGGTCGCCCCTGACGCCTATCTTGGCGGACAAGGCGTTGAATGTCGAATCGCTGTTGAGGTTTGTGCCCATGCCGCCGCGCCACTTCACCCAGCCGCTTGCGGTCGGCCCTCCGGCCTGCTGCTCAAGTGTGGAGACCCTGTCGCTGATGTCTTGAACCGATTCCGTGATGTCATCCATCCGGTCATTGATATCGGCCAGCTCGTCGCGGAACTCCTCCTTAAGCTGGTCAACGAGCTGGATTATGTCCTGCGTGACGCCGACGCTCTGCCCC
>JALGUK010000242.1 GCA_029820875.1 Candidatus Zipacnadia bacterium | reverse complement strand
AATATCTTCTTGGCCAGACCGTAAAGCTCCTGGCCTATCTCACCCATCGAACCTTTGGCCAGGCTGATGGCCTTTCTTGGCTCGGCGTTTTTTGCGCCTTCGTCGGGGCAATGCCGTGGGGCTTGTGGGCGGATCGGAGGACGGCGGCTTGGAGGAATTCTTCGAGTTCATTCCCAGAAGCCGCTCAAGTTCTTCGATGCGTTTTTCCAGTTCAACAATTCTGGCTTCCAGATGCCTTATATATGCGTCCTTGTCCATACGACTATTATCGGACAACGACAACAGTTTACTTTAATCACTCCAGATACGGTGAACGCTTACTTTGAGCCTTGAGAATCAGTTGCCCCTGTGCCATAATCACGGTCGGGCCTCCTTATAAAGGTGAACATCTTCTTAATTTGTCAGAATGTATAACCTTCACAAGCCCATAATATCAAGTTCATAGCGGTGTAACCGCAGTACGTATAAGGCTTTGCAGTGGCACACTCTGCAGGATTGCGACCAGATAGAATCGACTTTTCGAGTGGGTCTTTCAGTTCCCTTTGGCCGGCCAGAGCGGCCAAGCAGCGGTAAGACTCGTGGAATATTGATGTCGTGCGGTTCCTCGGGACGCACTGGGAGTTGGACCTTCATGACCAAAGGTGTAAAGGGCCGGTCGAAGTCGAAAGGTCAGGCCGGCAGAACGGTTACAAAGAAAAGCCGAGTCCATGCCAAGGGCAGCCGGGCCAAGACGGTCAAGCGCGCTAAGAAGACCTCGAAGAAGAAGAAGAAGGCCAAGGTCAGTTCCAAGAGGACTGTCAAGAAGAAGACCACGGCGAGAAGTCCCAGGCGGTCTGCAAAGAAAACGCCGCGTCTGTTGAAATCCGAAGCAGCAGGGACCAAGCACCGGCCTGCCGGTGCTTCGGATGGGGTTCGAGAAATGCCGGTAACGGCCGAGCAGATGGCCTTGCGGCAGCGCGAGATATCGGTGGCCGAGTTCTTCATAAAGAACCGCCACCTGTTGGGATTTGACAACCCGCGCAAGGCCCTGCTCACGACGATAAAAGAGGGCGTGGACAATTCGCTGGACGCGTGCGAGGAGGCGGGGATACTTCCCGAGGTCAAGGTCACGGTCTCGCCGTCTGAGCAGGAGGGTCGGTTCCGAGTGACCATCGAAGACAACGGCCCGGGGATTCTCAAGAAGGAGATTCCCAAGATATTCGCAAAGCTCCTGTACGGCTCGAAGTTCCACCGGCTGAAGATGTCCCGCGGCCAGCAGGGTATAGGGATATCGGCGGCGGGAATGTACGGCCAGTTGACGACCGGCAAGCCGATTTCGATCACGTCGAAGACATCACGGAATCATCCTGCACATTATTACGAGCTGGAGATCGACGCCAAGAAGAATGAGCCGCGGATAATCGTCGACCAGGCGGTCCGATGGGACGTTGCCCGGGGGACGAAGGTGCAAATCGAGCTGGAGGCGAAGTACCAGAAGGGCCGGCAGTCGGTTGAAGAGTACCTGGAGCAGACGGCGATAGCGAATCCGCACGTTCGGCTCGAGTTCGTCGCGCCCGACGGGCAGAAGCAGCTCTACAAGCGGGCTTCGAACCTTCTGCCGAAGCAGCCTCGCGAGATCAAGCCTCATCCTTACGGCGTGGAGCTGGGCATACTGATAAAGATGCTGCACGACACGAGCGCTCGAACGCTCCAGTCTTTTCTTCATTCGGACTTCTCGCGGGTGAGCATGCGTGTGGCCAAGGCGATTTGCGAAAAAGCCAAGCTTTATGAGCGGGCCCGTCCGAGTCGGATCGCGCGCCAGGAGGCGGACAACCTCCTCAGGGCAATAAACGCGACCAAGATAATGAGTCCGCCGACGGATTGTCTGTCTTGCATAGGTGAGGGTCTCGTTCTTGCGGGTCTCAAGAAGCAGATCGAGGCCGATTTTTACACGGCGGTTACGAGACCGCCGGCGGTTTACCGTGGCAATCCCTTCCAGATAGAGGCTGGTCTTGCCTATGGCGGAGCCATCCCGGCCGAGGGCCTCGCGCGGGTCCTGCGATATGCCAACCGCGTGCCGCTGCTTTACCAGCAGTCGGCCTGTGCCATAACCCGGTCGGTCCTGGTGACGAGCTGGAGGAATTACGGTCTGCAGCAGTCGGCCGGTGCCCTTCCGGGCGGGCCGTTGGTGATATTGGTGCACATGGCGTCGGTGTGGGTGCCGTTTACATCCGAGAGCAAGGAGGCGATCGCGCATTACCCCGAGATAATCAAGGAGGTCAGGCTCGCCCTTCAGGAGTGTGGCCGGAGGCTGGCAGTGTTCGTGCGACGGCGTCGCAAGGCGGCCGAGTCTCAGCGCAAGAAGGCTTACATCCAGAAGTACATTCCTCATATCGCCATAGCCTTGCAGGAGATGCTGGACCTCTCGGATCGGCAGGAGATGAAGGTGGTGGAGCAGCTGACCGATGTGCTGGAAAGGAGTCGAACATGAACAAGGTTGCCAGCCGTATAAAGGGCACGGCCGAGTCGGTCCGGGCAAAGATACAACGCAGGAGCAAACCTACTCTGTCTTTTCCGCTTCGGTCGCTGAGCAACGTGAAGTACCACCCCAAGAAAGGCTTCCTGGAGCTCAAGGGCAAGCGCAAGACGCGAACGCTTACGGTCGGGACGGTCAAGACCTTTGCCCAGACGCTGCGGATGATGTCACAGGCCAAGAGCCTCGTCGAAGGCGACGAGATAATGACCAAACGCGAGGCCTACTACGTATCAAAAAACTGGGCCGAGGCTCGATTTGACGAGCAAAGTGAGTCGGACACGGTGATAGACGACATAGAGTCGCTTTTCGAGGTCAACCGTGAGCAGCTCGGCTTCATACCCGAAGAAAAGGGCGGCGAGGTGGCCGGCAAGCTCATCGTGATCGACCGGGACGCCGAGACCGGCAAAGAGTTGAGAATCGACTGCACGAAGTTCGGCTCGGGGGCTTATTCGATTCCGATCTCGGTGGAACACTTGAAGTTCGAGACCAAGGCGAAATTCGTTCTGGCGATAGAGACTGCGGGCATGTTTCAGCGCCTGGTCAAGCACGGGTATTGGCGCCGTGCCAACTGCATACTCGTATCTATGGGTGGCGTTCCGACGCGGGCGTGTCGGCGTTTCATCCGGCGCCTGGCCGATGAGCTGAAGCTGCCGGTCTATGCCTTCGTGGACTGCGATCCTTATGGCATGTTCAACATCTACCGGACACTGAAGGTCGGTTCCGGGAACGCCGCGCACATCAACCGCTATTTCTGCGCACCCGGGGCGAAGTTCCTGGGAGTGACGCCCCAGGACATCATCGACTACAAGCTGCCGACGCATCCGTTGAAGGATGTGGACATCAAGCGTGCCTCCGACGCATTGAAGAACGACCCATTCGTGGCTCACTACAGGCCGTGGCAGGATGCGATAAAGCAGTTGCTCGAGATGGGCGTAAGGGCTGAGCAACAGGCCTTTGCGGTTCACGATTTGAACTACGTGATGACCGAATACCTGCCGCAGAAGCTGTCGAATCCCAAACGCTTTCTGCCGTAGCAGTCCTTGCTCGGCCGT
>JALGUK010000241.1 GCA_029820875.1 Candidatus Zipacnadia bacterium | reverse complement strand
AGGGCGATGGCAGGAGCCGCGGTAATGACGATAGGCCCACTGATGGGCTTCCGACGGCCGGTCATCGAGTACTTGGGATTCGTGATAGTGACAGGACTGCCCGGCATTGTCATCCAGTTGACGGTCGTACCGCTGTTGATTACATACTTGAAGAGAGTGGGAGTCATTGGACAAGTCGGCACTTGAGAGCGCCAAGGCCTTCCACGGCCATCTGGGGCCATTTGCCGTTCTCGGACGCATGATGGGCGAGTGCGCCGTGCGACTGTTGGGCGGCAAGAGGCATTTCGGAATCCGCACGGTGGTGCGATGCCCGGACAAGCCGCCGCCTTCGTGCATTGTGGACGGTCTGCAGCTCAGTACGGGCTGCACCATGGGCAAGCGGAACATCGAGCTGATTCCTGACAATGAGATCGTAGTGACGGTTATACGAGAAGAGCCGCCCGGGAAAGTTACATTGACTCCTGTCGCGGAGACCCTCGAGCACGCCAGAAAAATCCTGGCTGAAGAAGGCGACGAGGCGGCCGCCTACTGGCTGTACGAACAGCCGGAGGAGCGGGTTTTCACGTATACCGTGGAGTAATCCGCCATCGGGAGCGAGGACATGCACCTGTCTGACCTCGAACCGGAATCTCAGAATGCTTCGCCGCTGGCGGGTGTGGACGCTCGCCTGAAAATCGCCTCCTCGGTGATTTTTGTCGCCGCTATTGTCGCATTACCGCAGTACAAGCCGTGGTGGCTGGTTGCAGCGGCGGGCGTTTTGCTTTTCATCTCATTGTTCGCCCGCGTTTCATGGCGCTATATCGCAATCCGCATCGCGATTGCTGCTCCTGTTCTCTTGGCAATCGCTGCGTCTGTGCCGTTTCTGCACGGTGGAACCAGCGTGCTGTTCACCATTCCCGAAGTGGGCTGGACCGCCACCCGCGAGGGGCTGTTTGCAGGCATCAGCACAACCGGCAAGTCGCTGCTGTGCATCTGGACAGCCACCCTGCTGATCGGGACCACCGACTTCACGCATTTGCTGGACGGACTGTCTCAGCTCCGCGCGCCGTCGGTGGTGGTAATGCTGATGGCGTTGATGTACAGGTACATTTTTGTGCTCGGCCAGGAAACGACTCGAATGCTCCGGGCGAAACGCTCCCGCGGCGAGCCGCCCACGCGCCGGTACGCACTGCGGGTTGGAGTTTCAATGGTCTGCTCGATGCTGCTGAGGTGTTTCCAGAGAGCAGAACGCATAGCCCAGGCCATGGTTGCGAGGGGATTCGACGGAACAATCCCCACGTTACATCCCCGCCGGCTTCCGAACCGCATGGAACTTATCGGAGCCATAAGCCTTGGTCTGGTCATGCTGTGCATCGTGGGTGCGAGTTACCTGCTATGAACGCGTTGGAATGCAACAACCTTTCTTTCGATTACCCTGACGGCTCGACTGCTCTCCAGGGCGTCGGTCTCCAGGTCGGCGTGGGAGAAACTCTCGGTCTAATAGGCCCTAACGGCGCGGGGAAGTCCACGTTGCTGCTTCACTTCAACGGGCTTTTACGGGGCCGGGGGGAGGTGCGCATCTTCGGGGAAGCGCTCACCCCCCGGAACATCAAGCGTATCCGCCCGCGGGTCGGCCTGGTCTTCCAGGACCCGGACGATCAACTGTTCATGCCGCGTGTGTTCGACGATGTGGCGTTCGGTCCGCTGTGCCGGAAGGAGCCAATCGAGCGGGTGCATCAGCGCGTGTCCACCGCTCTCGCTGAAGTGGGCCTGGATGGCTTCGAGAATCGGACCACGCACCGGCTGAGCATCGGCGAAAAGAAGCGGGTCGCCATCGCAACCGTACTCGCACTGGATTGCGACCTGTTGCTTCTGGACGAGCCAACCGCGAGCCTAGACCCGCGCGCCCGAAAGAATCTGCTGAAGCTGCTTCGCACGTTGCCCCAGACGAAGGTCATCGCCTCGCATGATCTGGACTTCGTCTGGCGCTTGTGTACGACGTGTATCCTGCTTGATGAAGGGAAGGTGGTGGCATCCGGACCGACGCAAGCGGTGCTGACCGATGCAGCCCTTCTCGAGTCACATGGGCTTGAGGTGCCGGCGAGTCTGAAGCTGGAGGCGGCGGCATCCCCCGAGATGGAGGTCGTTTGAAGCACTTGTTCTTTTTTTGCATCGGTAGTAGCACGAATTGTTCAATCGTGCTATTCAATAGAATGTACGCCTGACCCCGCAAAGGAGGAGTTTTGTGATGAAACAGTCATCTACCGCAGGTTTCACCTTGATCGAGTTACTGGTGGTCATCGCGATAATCGCGATACTGGCGGCAATCTTGTTTCCGGTCTTTGCAAAGGCCAGGGAGAAGGCCCGTGCCACCACCTGCATGAGCAACATGCACCAACTGGGGCTGGCTTTCGCGATGTACAATAGCGACTACGATGGAGTGTATCCTCCCCAGCGGTACTGGAAGTCGCGACTGGACCCGTATATGCGCAATCATGCGCTCTTCAAGTGTCCCAGCCGTCCGGAACTCCCCTGGTATTACGGGCACGGATACAACATCGGGTGCAATATCCCCGGCGCACCGTATTGCGCGGGCTTCCCGGAGAGGAGCGAAGGCTCGGTCGTAGCGCCGGCTGAAAAGATCGTAGCGCCTGAGTGGGATCGGTGTCTCGCGGGGCCGCCTTGCGGACCTACAGGGCTGTATTTCGGAGGCACGGCTTGCTTCTGGGCGGTCTGCAGGATTCACAATGGAGGCTCAAATGTGCTGTTTGCAGACACCCACGTCAAATTCATGAAACCCGAGCAATACCACAGCGACACTGAATACGCTGATGCCAGCGGGAACCCTGTTCCGGCGTCGCCGGCTGTGGTGCCGGAGGAGATTTGGCGCAAGTACTGGGACCCGACTTATTCGAGCGATTAGCCGCTGAACGCCAGCCGACATGCACTCATTGTACTGCAACGGTGATTGCAAACCCCTCGCAAATATGGTATACTCCCGCTGTCTCGCTCTCGGGCCAGACGCGAGCCTGCAATGTCAAACGCCCGATGAAAGTGGGTTGCCTTGTGGCCGACGAACAGAAACAAGCTTCCGCACGAGCATTTGCCGGCGCAGACATTCTCGGCGTTTCTCTCGGGCTGATTGTCTTCATCGCCGGGACTTTGATGTTGGTCCTCGTCTTCTGTTGGTCGTATCGCCTTTTTGACTCCATTGACAGTCAAATTGCAAAGGCGCAGGTGACCGCTCCCGCCCCGAAGGTGCAACCAACAGAGTCGGAGGACAACCAGGCACCCACCCCGCAACCACCACCCGCAAAAGGTCCTACGCTGGCGCAGGTAGGCGCAACGATAGGCCTGAGGGTTCTCGTTTTGTTCGTCATGGCATACGCGGGGTCACTGGTGGCGACAAAGGGCGCCCAGCTTCTGGCATCTACAATGCGCTTTAGGGCCATTGTATCGGGCCGCGTGCAAGGGGTCAACTTTCGCTGGTACACCATCCAGCAGGCGAGAGCGATGGGACTGGTGGGGATGGTGCGAAACCTCCCGAGCGGTGACGTGGAGGTCATAGCAGAAGGGAATGAGGACCGACTGCAGAGCCTCCTTCGGTTTCTGCGCCGTGGCCCAAGTGCAGCCCGCGTGGACAATGTTGACGTAGCCTGGTCAAGACCGACGGGAGAGTTCTCTCGATTCGACATATCCTGGTGAACCTGCAAATGCGTTGGACCAACGCCGCGACGCAAGCCGACACGACACGACAGCCCCCGCCACTCAGCCCGACAGCGATGAGCACACTGTTCGTCGCCTTTTTGTTGTGCGCTATAGCCGTCCCGGCGCTGGCGGGCAATGCTGTTGAAGCACTGAGCGCGGGGCTGGACTACCTGGAGGCTGACCAGTGGACGACGGCGGGAGAGCGCTTCGTCACAGCCGCCCGCCTCAATCCCGACCTCCCCGAGCCACACCTCGCTCGGGCGACGCTTGAGCTTCTGCAGGGGGACCTAGACGTAGCATCCAAAACGTTTCTGGCGTACACCGACGGTCCCTGCGCAGGGGTGGCCGGTTGCACGCAGCGGGCTTGCATATGCTTACTGCGCTTTAGGGCAGTACGAGAAGGCACGGACGGAGGCGGAGGCCGTCCTTGCCGTCGAAGTCGACGACCCTCTGGCCCTCGAGACGTTGGCGGCCGCGAACATTGCTCTCGGCAACCTCGACTTGGCGCGTAATCTCCTCGAAAAGGCGGCACACGTCATATCCGAGCGGGGCATTACACCTATCGCCAAGGGGACGGCCCTGCAAAGCCCCATTCTGCGACCCGACTCAGCCTATTACGCAACCACAAATTGGGCTAAGCGCGAGCGATGGGCGTCGGCGATTCCGCTGCCCAAGACTCGTCAAAGCGAGACTGCAGCCACGGGCACAACAATAGCTATCTTATCGCCGGTAGCCGGCGCGAGGGTGAATGGGCGCGTTCCTATAAAAGTGCGCGCTCCTGAGAAAACGCACTTCCTGTTCCTGCGCGTGGACGGGCAATTGGCCTGCATCAGCAACACGGCGCCGTTTGCTATCACGTACAACATCAGTGCCTTAGGCGCGGGCACACACGACATCGCTGTCGAAGCTTATGACGCTCGAGGCTCATTTCTGGCGCGCGCGGAGGCGGTCGTAGTGGTGGAGAAGGGTGCCACGCGCACGTTCGCTCCGGAAACAGCCAGAATGCTGCGGGAGGCACGTGGCCGACTCGAGCAGATTCTTCGCCCGCTGCCACAGCCGCTGAGCGCTCGCCTTGTTCTGGGCAAGATCTACGAACAGATGGGGAACGACATTGCAGCATTGTCCGAGCGTGAATATGTCTTCTGTGCGGAACCGACGTATCCATCTGTGCGAGCCGATCTGCTATGGTCATATGACAAACTGGGGCTGCTCGGGCTGGCGGATACGCAATGGGTCATCAGCGGGTTTCCTGCCGGCAGCAGGCGAATCGCTCTGACTTTCGACGATGGGCCACACCCAATGCTGACGCCGCGAATCCTTGATATTCTTGACCGCTTCAATGTCAAGGCGACCTTCTTCCTCATCGGCAAACAGGCAGAGCTTTATCCGGACCTGGTGGCCGAGATCCACCGCCGCGGTCACGAACTGGGCGACCACAGCTACTCCCACATCAACCTCGCCGCTCTTCCGAGGCTTGAAGTGGAAAGAGAGCTGGTCAAGACACGAGCGGTCATTCGGGACGCCTGTGGTGCAACGGTCACATTGTTCCGCCCACCGGGCGGTCACTATGATGAGAAAGTCTCATCTGCGGCGCGCGCCGTGGGTTTCCGAACCGTCTTATGGACAGCCACCATTTCCTCCTATGATGATGTGCCGCCCAAGCAGGCCCTCGCCGGGATACTGAGCAAAACCCACGACGGCAGCATCCTGCTGTTCCACAACGGACGCGACAGAACCGTTGATGTGCTCGAATCGTTCCTGGCATCCATGCAACGCCAGGGCTTGACACCAACTACAATATCCGACATGCTCTAGGGAAGTTGAACCAGCGCGAACCAACCACGAAAGGGGCACGCATGGGGTCCAGAAGCCTCGTCATCCTTATACCTCTGTTGTTTGCATCATCTGCCACTGCTCAGAATCCGCAGGCCAGTTGGGAAGGCCTCAGCGGATTGTTGTCGGCGCCATCCGCCCGGGTTCTGGACGCCGGACATTACACAGCCTCGTTCTCGGAACACCGCCACCAAGAATACATGCAAGGCGTTCGACTCGAAGATCGTTTCATACTCGGCACAGCTAACTTCGGGTTCGGGCGGGAGTGGGAAATGAGCTTCGGAATCCTCAAGGAACTTATCCAATGGGGACCGCTGCAGGCCCAGTCAGGTTCTTCCAAGGATTCCGATACATACTTCATTGTCCACTTCAAACGACAGGTCCATCAAGATCGTTGGGGCGGCGTTCTTTCCATTGGAATGCGCGACGTTCTGGATTGCACCCGCAAGTATCGCGGCTACTGGCCTCGGACAGGCCGCGGGCGGAAGGCGTTTCTCGTTTACACCCGCCCGTTTGGGATTCGGCCCCGCAACGACGGATGTCCCTGCATAGCCAACGTCGGTATCACTTACGACCGCAGCGGACTGGGAGGGTTCCTGGGAATAGCAATCCCGGTGATACCGGAAATGCAGCTCGTCGCGGAAGTAGTAAACGACTCAACCTTCCATGGTGAATCTGGGGGTGCGGTTCCTGCCGACCGCAGTGCCCGGGATGACCGTGGACATCACATCCCTCGGGGACAGCGATTTCTCGTTCGCGTTCGGTCTCAGCTACGGCAAATAGCGCATCATCACGACGCCGGGAGGAGATTTTGAATGAAACATGCCATAGTGCCTGGACATCTCCTGTGGCTCGGGATACTTACAGCGACGTGCGGCGTCGTTTTTCAGTCCGCCTCGGCGCAGGAGGCGGACTATCGCTATTTATACCGTGTCTCCGATGACAAACAACTCTTCATTGACGAGCTTTTCTTCGAGAAAAGCGAAGGGGTCACCCTTAAGGTCCATCCCGCACGCAAAACGGGCGAGAAAAACATCGTGCCCGACCGTCCATGGGAAAGCGCGACCCTCAACTGGTTCAGCGTGATGGACGACGAGGGTAAATGCCGCATGTGGTATGAGTGTTACGACGTAAGCGGTTGGGACGGGCCGGACGACACGTCATTCTGCTATG
>JALGUK010000240.1 GCA_029820875.1 Candidatus Zipacnadia bacterium | reverse complement strand
CCGGAGGTCATTGAGGCGGAAGCTCAGATCCGCAGGCGGCGGCCGGAGATTACCACCGACGGGCGGCTTACCATCCTCGCTGCGGACCACCCGGGCCGGCTGGTAACCAAGGTCGGCGACAATCCCACCCTCATGGGGAACCGCCAGGAGTACCTCGGACGCGTCTTGCGGGTGGTCACCAGTGACCAGATCGACGGCGTGATGGCGACTCCCGATATAGTCGAGGAACTGCTCATTGTCAGCCATCTGGCGCGGCGGGCCGGCAAGCCGGCCTTCCTGGATGAAAAGGTCATTCTCGGCTGCATGAATCGCGGCGGTCTGGCGGGCACCGCATTCGAGATGAATGACACCTTCACCGCCTTCACTGTGGAGCGCATAGCCGAACTGGGGCTGGATGGCGCGAAGGTCATGTTCCGCCTGGAGCCCGCCAGCCCTGAGTCCGGTGATACAATCCTGTACTGTGCGGAGGCCGTCAGGGAGTGCGCCCAGTACGGCATCCCCTGCTTCATCGAGGCCTTGCCCGTCCACAAGGTCGAGGGCGCATACAAGGTCCGGAGCACGGCTGAAGATATGATTCAAGTGATAGGCGTCGCCACTGCACTTGGAGATACGTCGCGCGGCACCTGGCTCAAGCTTCCGTACGTCGAGGGGTACGAGCGCGTGGCCAAGGCAACAACCTGCCCCATTCTGATGCTTGGTGGGCCGAGCAAGGGCGATCCGACTTACACAATCGAGCAATTCGCCGAGGGGATGCATGCCGGTCCCAACGTCCGGGGAGCCCTTGTAGGGCGTAATGTGTCGTTCCCTGGGCCTGACGACCCAAGAGCGGTTGCAGGGGCCATCCATAAAATCGTGCACGAGAAGTGCGATGCGGTCGCTGCTTGCAAGCACCTTGCGAGCTTGCGCGGACAGGGAATGGACACACTGTCGGGACTGGCGTAGCTGAACCAGGTGTCCAGGCGCTTGCGGAACCCCCGGGTTGCAACCGCGGGTTCCGTTTTCCTTTCGGGAACACGGTTGTCACGGAGAGTTTATTGAGCACACCGGTCTTCGTAGGTATTGACGTCGGCGCTGTCACCACCAAGGTGGTCGCCGCCGATATCGGGGGAAAGCTTCTCGCATTCTCCTACGTGCGAAACCACGGACAGGTAGCCGACTCGCTCAGCCGGGCGCTGGCCGAAGTGCGTGAAGCTCTGCCGCAGCAGCTCGAAGTGCTGGCGGCCGCTACGACCGGAAGCGGTCGTGTGAGTGCGGCGGACCTGGTTGGCGCGGACGTTGTCAAGAACGAGATCACCGCTCAAGCGCTGGGCGCACTGGACGTTCTGCCCGACGTGCAGACTATTATTGAGATCGGCGGCCAGGACAGTAAGATAATAATACTGCGCGAGGGGATGGTCGTCGACTTCGCCACTAACACGGTATGTGCCGCCGGCACCGGTTCCTTCCTCGACCATCAGGCCCAGCGGCTCGGAGTGCGGGTGGAGGAATTCGGCGACCTGGCACTCAAGTCGGCGTCGCCGGCCGATATCCCCGGCAGATGCACAGTGTTTGCTGAGACGGATATGATTCATCTTCAGCAGGTTGGCACACCCGTTGAGGACATTGCCGCAGGGCTTTGCAACGCGATCGTGCGGAACTTTCTCACCGGTGTCGCGCGGCGGATGCAGATCCGGCCTCCGGTGGCATTCCAGGGGGGCGTCGCCGGGAACACAGGTGTCAAGGATGCCTTTGAGCGTGCCCTCGGGTTGCAAATTGTGGTTCCGCCTTACCACGAGGTAATTGGCGCTGTGGGCGCGGCGATCCTGGCTCGGGAATGGGCACAAGAGACCGGCAAGCCATCTTGTTTTCACAGATGGTAGATTCGCGGACGCATTCCCCTGAAAGATTAATACCTCCGGCAGCGAATGCCCAAGAGGGCTGAAGACAGCGGATGTCCGGAGGAGAAGGACCGAGCAGACTGGCCTGTCGTTTACATGTCATAATGAAGTTGACTTAGTTGAGATGCGGTGCTATACTGGCCGCAGGACATGTGAAAAAACCTGTGTGCAAGTGCCCTCCGACAAGGGGGGCTTTTGAATGTCCTCGTAAACTCGAGATCATACAGCACGTAATACGCCTCCGCAAGGTCCGTCGTCTCGAAGTCGTGAGGGCTTCTTGCGTGCATTGAATGGTGCAAGGTCTGCCGACATCTGATGGAACCGGAAATTCCCCTCCTCCAAGCGCCGGTCAGCCCTCCAGCAGGTCCGCCGTGGCAACGGACTGTCTACACGGTTGCCCTGGCGCAGCTTGTGAGCATAATCGGTTTTTGGTTCGTGCTGCCCTTCATGCCGTTTTATATCCGCGAGCTGGGCGTGACAGACGAGGGGCAGGTCGCGATATGGGCCGGTGTCACCATGACGGCCTCCGGCCTGATGTTCGCTGTGTTCTCCCCGGTCTGGGGCGTGTTGGCCGACCGGTACGGGCGAAAGATAATGGTCGAGCGGGCGATGTTCAGCGGGGCGGTTATCATCGCCCTTATGGGGGCCGTGCATAATGTCTACCAGCTCGTCGGGCTACGAATGTTGCAAGGGGCACTGACCGGGACAGTAGTGGCGTGTACCACGCTCGTGTCCAGCATTGTCCCGCGAGACCAGATTGGCCGGAGTCTGGGCATTCAGCAGATGGCGGTGGTGGCGGGAAGCTCACTCGGCCCGTGGCTGGGAGGGATGATGGCTGCTCACTGGGGCTATCGCATTCCTTTCTTCGCGGCCGGGGCGCTGCTTCTTTTGGGGGGTATAATCACTCTGGTAGGCGCATACGAGGATTTCACTCCTCCGAGCAAAGACTCCACCCCGGAGAATCACGGGATGCGCGAGGCCTTTGGCGGAAAGGGCCTGTTCGCGGTGCTGGCCGTGTTCTTCTTTTTAGCCTTGTCGCTGGGATTCGTCGGACCTATCTTCCCACTGTTTGTCGAGGAGATCGCATCAAAGTCCACAGCGGCCATGGTCACCGGGCAACTGATGATGGTCACCGGTATCGGCGCCGGGATAGGCTCCCTGTTGATTGGCCCGCTGGGTGACAGGTTCGGCCACAAGTCGTTGTTGACTGCGTCCGTCCTGCTGGGCGGTATTGTCATTGCGCTTCACGCGGTCGTGAAAGTCATCACGGCGCTTTTTGGTTTGCGAGTGGTCACCGGCCTGGCGACCGGCGGGATAACCGTGGCGATTAATGCTCTCATCGCCACCGTCGTCTCTCGTGATACTTACGGCCGCGCTTACGGGGTCACGCAAACTGCCCGGGCACTGGGCTGGGCGATAGGGCCGCTGGTCGGAGGGGTTCTCGCATCGGCCATAGGTCTGCGCTGGCCGTTTGTGGTCACAGGCGGCATGCTGGCTATAAGCGCAGGGCTTATCGCCCTGCTTGTAAGAATGCCGAGGGAAACCGGGTAACTGTAGTTTCCTGCCCCGCATCATGCCCGCCGTCGGTGGGTCGTTACGGCGTTGTCGGTCGAGCATCGGTAGGCGCCGGTCGGCTGGGTTCAGGCGAAGAGGTAAGGTCAGTCGGAGACAACTCACCGGGGGGTTGAACGGCCTTGGCCCCCACCCGCAC
>JALGUK010000239.1 GCA_029820875.1 Candidatus Zipacnadia bacterium | reverse complement strand
GGGGATTATTGGCTTGATCGTCGCGTGGGCGATAGCTTTGACCGAGGTCTACTGGGACCAGGGGGAGATACCGATCGTTTTCCCGTATCTCATATTCTGGACCGTCATCGTAGTCAATACACTGGCCCAGGCTATAGGTATCCTGATCGGCTACCGGAGGATGGGATGACATGCCCAAGGCTGAGGTAAGAAACCGGATCAGAAGATTGCGCTTCGACCACGATGAAATGACTCAGCAGGAGCTTGCGGCCAGTGTCGGCTGCACCCGCCAGACCATCATCGCCGTCGAAGCGGGGAAATACGTCCCCTCCCTCTCCCTCGCATTCCAGATTGCCAGGGCCTTCGGCGTCTCCGTGGAGGACGTTTTCCAATATGAGCAATAGATGTATCTGAAGACGTACAACATGGTGATCGACGTCAACTATTCTTGCCGCATAACGACAATTATTTTTGCCGGTTCACCTCCTGCAGGTTATAGTCATCGCGGTTGTCCTGCTGCCTGTTCTGCACCACGGTGGTGCGGTAGCTGGGGACGTTGAATTCCAGGATGACGGAATGGTGAACCACTCGATCGATCGCGGCAGCGGTGGCCATGGGGTTCTGGAAGATCCTGTCCCACTCTGAGAAGACCAGATTTGAGGTTATGCCCAATGCCCGTCGCTCGTAGCGCTCGGCCATCAAGGTAAACAAGACTTCTGACTCCTCGGCACGCTGGGGAAGGTAGCCGAGGTCGTCAATGATGAGGAAGTCGAAGCCGTCCAGCTTGCGCAGCATCCTGGGCAAGTCCAGGTCACGTTTGGCCGCCAGGAGGTTCTGCACCAGGTGATACGCAGGCATGAACAGGACCGAACGTCCCGCTTCTACCAGCCGGTGGCCGATAGCACACATAGCATGAGTTTTTCCGGTCCCGGGAAGACCGAAGGCGAGCACGTTCACACTGCGCTCCAGGAAGTCGCCCCCGGCCAGGTCATCGAGTTGCCGTTTCAGACCGGCAGGCAGCCTGTCACGTTCCAGGGTTTCCCATGTTTTCCCAGCGGGCAGTTTGGAGGCATTCCGTAGCCGGGCAGTGCGCCTCTGCTTGCGGTCCTCTGCCTCCATCTCCAGCACCTCAAGCAGGCTGCTCAGTGCGTCGCCATGGCCTGCCCGGATGAAGCGGTCGACTACTTCAGCTCCCACTGTGGGCAGCTTGAACTGGGTGCAAAGGTCTGCGATTCGCTTTGCATCTTCGTTCCCCGTCATCGCACACCTCCCACAAGCAGGGCATCATAGACCTTGAGGTTCGGAGTGCCCAGAGATGCGAGGGCGGGCATCTGCGGCGGTACGGGAGCGGCCAAGTCGCGCACTTTCAGGTAGTCGAAAAGCTCTCCGGATTCCAGGAGAAGTGACAGCGCCCGGTCCACATCTGATTCCATAGTAGTGGCGGCAAGGTGCAGAATACGGACGTAGTCTACATCGGCGCGCTCTCCTCGCCACCGGCGCAGGGCCTCGTAGGCCAGCCTGAAGTTCTGTGTTGGGAAAAGGTGCTCCCGGAAACGGTACCGGGCGAAAGCACCCGGTTTCCGCACCAGGGAGTGGACGATATGGCGGTAATCGATCGAGGCGCCACTGGCCCCGTGAAGCCTCTCCATCTCCTGCACCAGATGGCCCTTGTAGTACACTTCCAGGTGATCCGCATACTGCCGCACCTCCACTTCCATACCCTTGAGGCGGGCAGGCACGGTATAGGTCTTCTGGGCGACGCGGATAATGCTCCACTTGCTGACCTTGGGACGATAGGTGGTATACTCGGGCACCGGCGCCGGCGGCAGGGGCCTGAGATGCTGCCGCTCCACGCTCACCTTGGGCTCGGCACGGCGGTTACGCTTCCTTACCAACTCTCGGATGAAGGCCAGATACGCTTCCACAGTCGGGAAATCCCGGCTTCCACGGAGAATGAGTGCCTGATCAATAGCGGACTTCAGCCGGTAGTGGGCTTGCTCAGCTACACCGTTCTCGTGCGGCGAGTATGTATTAGTTGTGGTAGGACGAATGTCGTAGTGAGCGAGCACGGCCCCGTAGCGCTCATTGAGGGCGCGTCCTCTGCTGTGCTTCAGCTCATGGGTGGCGGCGGAGAGGTTATCGGTCCGGACCACCTCGGGGACTCCGCCAAGATCCCAGAGAGACCCCTGTAATCCCTTGATCAGTGCTTCCAGGGTCTCTCCCCCGGCAAGATCGACGAAACGCCATCCCGAGTAGCTCAGCACGAACTCGAAGAAAAGGTGCGGGAAGGGCTCTCCCGCAATCGTGACCCTCAATCCCTCTCCATGCGTGAAGTCCAGTTGAGCTTCACGGCCCGGCGGGTGCTCTTGAGGGAAGAATACCTCCCCGTCAGGCCCGTGTATCGCACGCCAATCCCGCAGACGGCGCTGCAATGACCTGACCTGTCCCCGATTGAACCTGCCTGGATACTTCTCCTCCAGGCATTCCAGGATAGTTGTCGCCCTCATCACTCCGTCCGGATCGCTTCGCAGTACAGGCTCTATCTCTTCGGCCCAGACCTCGGCAAAGGGGTCTGGCCTGGTCCGCCAATACCTGTCTCTCTTCTTCTCCGATGGAAGCGCTCCTCGCTGCCATGTCCGTGCGGTCCGAACACTCATCCCTGCTACCGCAGCTGCGGCTTCCTGTTTCTTCCCTTCCATAATCTTTTGCCTCAGTCGACGTACTTGCTGGTCGGTGACCATCCGGATACCTCCGGCTTATGGTCACACCTCTCCTCAAGTTCACACAACACCGGCAATTCTAGTTGTCGTCGACCGGCAATTCTAATTGTCGCACATCACCACGTAGCACTTTTCCAATGTGGCCGAGTAGCTGATAGCTCCGAAGTTGCACTGTCTCATGCAGTCACGGCATCCGATGCATCTTTCGGTGTCGATCCTCGCTGCGTATTCGGCCTTGAAGAACAGAGAGAAGCCGACGCGCGATCGCCACAAGAGCGGAATGCAGTCTCTTGTTGTGCAGTTGCAGATGACGCCGACGAACGGAGTTATGAACGTCCAGATGCTGTGGACCATGCCCTCGCGGTCATGGTTCCGGAAGTCCTTCATGGCTTGGTCCTTGGACAGCACCTCGAGGTCGCGTGAGAAATCGGGGTAAAGACCGTAGAAGTCGGACAGAAAAGGCAGGTCCGGGGTCACCCCGTAGCAGTATCTCGCATCGTAGCGGCCGCACAGGGCGCTCCTGCATATGCAGGCGAATCTTACGATGCTGGCCGTCATACCGAGGATTTGCTCGACGTCCTCCACAGGCACAATCTGGCCGTAGTGCATTCGCTTGAACTCCTCCGTTCGGCGAGCGACGAATGCGGGTGTCGATGAAGGATCAGTGGTAATGACGCTGTTCAAATCGCTCGCCCATCCGGCTGCCCATGCCTCGATGCTGTTGGCGAAGTCGAAGACGTAGCGGATCCTCTCCTCGTTTATGAGGTCCGCGCTGTAGTTTTTCGCCTGGAGATACCACTTCTTCCCCTCGCCGTGCTGAACACAGAACTCACACATCCAGCTACCTCCCCACCCAGCGATTCCAGTGTCAGCCCCAAGCGGATATGCTTGTGGCATCCCTACGGCATAGGAGCGGGT
>JALGUK010000238.1 GCA_029820875.1 Candidatus Zipacnadia bacterium | reverse complement strand
CCCGACCAATCCCACGAGATGCTGCCCGATGTAGGGGTACTTATCAAGCCCTATCTCCTGACGCAGGCGCGGGACCGCCTCAGGGCCCCAGCGGCGGTCCGGGCGCGCCCCGTGGGGGATTACCATCACGTTCGTCGGGACGGGCCAGTCGAGCTGCGAGAACGTCCAAGCCATGCGCCACTTCTATCTCGGTCATCTTGTACAGGAAGTCGGCCTCGTAGTCGTGCAGCCGCCCGTGGACCGTGTGCGGCTCGACAACCAAGGGCCATTCGCGGAGCTGGTCCAGCATCTCCAGAAAGCCGGCGTTGCCGTCCCCGCGCCCGCGCTCGTCGCGATACTCGTAAAGGCCGTATTCATGCTGCACATGGATAACCCACGGATTAAGCTTGCGGCACACGTCTACGACGGGCCGCCACCAGTCCCGGCGGCTCATGTCAATGACCGGGAAGTCCGACTGGCCGTCGGTGTGGGAGATTACGTGCAACGGACGCTCAGGGTGCGCGGGACTGATAAACTCACAGGCTTCCTCTGCGAATGTGGCGATTCCGCACAGTCTCGGCGGCCAGCTCGAAATCATCACTATCGGTCGCAAGAGGGGCCCTCCTACTCGGTCACGAGTGCCAGTATCTCCTGCGTCTTGCGCTTGAGCAGCTCCTTGTCACGATATGTCTCCACGTTCAGACGCAGGACAGGCTCCGTGTTCGAGGGGCGCAGATTGAACCGCCAGGTCCGGTCAAATTCCATTGAAAGCCCATCGGTTTCGTCAATCTTCGGGTTTTCCGGTTCAAAGTGTTCACGAACACGTTGGATGGCGGCCGCCTGGTCCTCCACATCCGCATTCAGCTCGCCGCTGCAAGGAAAAACCTCCTCGCGCTCGGCGACAAGCTCCGAAAGGGACCGGCCGGTACGCGTGATGACGGAAGCTGCAACAAGCATGGGGATCATGCCCGAGTCGCAGTAGAAGAAATCCCTGAAATAGTGGTGTGCGGACATCTCGCCCCCGTAGAGGGCGTTCTCGGCGCGCATGCGCTCCTTCATGAAGGCATGCCCCGTCTTGCTCTGCACCGGTATGCCGCCGGCCTGCTCGACCATCTCAATCGTGTTCCAGGTCAGGCGCGGGTCATGGATTATCCGTTCGCCCGGGTGTCGCCTGAGCATCTCCTGTGCCAGCAGGCCCACCAGGTAGTAACCCTCGATGAATTGAGCCTTCTCGTCGAAGAAAAAGCACCGGTCGAAGTCACCGTCCCATGCGACGCCAATGTCTGCGTGATGCGCCCGCACTGCATCTGCCGTGCGGGCGCGGCGCTCGGGAAGCAGGGGGTTGGGCACGCCGTGGGGGAACGTTCCGTCCGGCTCGTGATCGACGAAGATAAACTGCAGCGGCAGTTTCTGGGCGAGGATGTCAAGATACGGCCCGGCACACCCGTTGCCCGCGTTTGCGAGTATTTTCATCGGGCAGAACGCTTCAGGGTCCACAAATGTGATGACCTTCTCGATATACGCCTCGGTAACGTCTCTATTGGTTGTCGTGCCGCGGGATGGGCCGGCCTGGAACGCGCCTTCGGCAACTATGGCTTCAATGTCGCGCAGTCCTGAGTCGCCGCTGATAGGGATGGCGCTCTCGCGGACGAACTTGATACCATTATAGTCGGCCGGGTTGTGGCTCGCAGTCACCATTATTCCTCCGCCGATGCCCGGCTGGGCCGCGGCGAAGTAGACGACCTCCGTCCCGCACATACCTATGTTGACCGCATCAACTCCGGCCCAGTTAAGGCCCCGAATAACGGCATCGGCAAGCACAGGGCTCGACAGCCTCACATCATAGCCTACTGCCACCGGCGCGGCGGGCTTTATGAATGTGGCATAGGCCCGCCCGATATCGAATACGAGGTCCTCGTTCAGCTCATCTGGCACCCTGCCCCTAATGTCATACGCCTTGAACGACGGTATCCTGCTTGCACCTGTGCTCATATTGTCCTCCTCAGCATCAGACTTGGCGCGCTCCGAGCCGTTTGAGGGCCGCCACGGCTTCACGTACCTCCTGCGCCCGAGAGAGCGGCACGACCAACACGCCGTCGCCAGCCACTGCAACAACCGTTCCATCCATCCCTACCACGGATACTGCAATCTTTTCCTGCCCCATCTCGTTGTATACCACGCAATTGCGGCAGTCTATCAGTACGGGATCGCCGACCGTCACGTTCCCAGCCACATCTTGCTCTCCGACGCGATGGAATGCATCCCAACGCGCGAGGCGCGCTCCATCAGCGCATAGTCTATTGAGATATCAGGCAGCCGAGTGAAAAGCTCACGCACCCTGCCGTCGTCGTGGTCTCTCATCGCATCAATCAGGTCACGAATCACCGCCGCGACCTGAGGGTGGGCGCGCTCCATCTCCTCAAGAAACACGCTCCCACGCCAGACGAACGTGCCGGTATTCCAGAGAAACTGACCGGAGGCGAGAAATTCTCTGGCAACATCCGGGCTTGGCTTTTCGCGGAAGGAGACAACGGGCCATACGCTCCCTTCGGCTCCCTCCACACCCACAGGCCCGCTGTCGCAGGCGACCTGGATGTATCCGTAACCGGTCTCAGGCCGAGTGGGAGCGACTCCTACTACGACCAGGCTGTCGTTTTGCTCCGCAGCAGCCATCGCGGTCCGCAGCGCAGCCCTGAATGCATCCGCATCCGTGATGAAGTGGTCGGCCGGGACAATCGCAAATGTCACATCAGCCGGGTCTCCGTCAAACCCCGCCAGCACATGAGCCGTCGCGTACGCGATACAGCCAGCCGTGTTGCGTTTGCAAGGCTCAACCAACACATGCCCGGCATCAAGCGGCAGATTCGCTGACAGGACCGGCTCTCTAAGATGTTCGCCGGTGACAATAAAGAGCCGTTCACGGCCCACAAGGGGTAAAAGGCGGTCAACGGCCTCCTCCAGAAGGGTCGCCTCCGACAGCCCCAGGTTCAGGAGCTGCTTGGGGCGGTCGGCCCTGGAGATCGGCCAGAAGCGCTCTCCCCTACCTCCCGCCATCACTATTCCCGTGCGAGTGGTCCTTTCGTTTTTCAGCACCTAATCCCCCTTTACGAGCTGGTTGCGACTTCCTCTTGCTCCATCGCAGGTGTCCGCCGTTTGGTCTTGGCCATCAGGGAATGCATTGCGAGCATAGACATAATGCACGCGATGGTGGACTCGGCCCCCTGGTTGAGGTTGACGCGCTCAGGATGGAGAGCGTCACGGCATCCCCCGGTGGCGTAATCATACAACGCGACACCCAGGTCATTTCGGCCCATGAACCACTCAAAGCAACAACGCGCCGTCTCCGCCCACTGGTCATCGCCGGTGATGTCGTAGGCCGCCATGCAGGCGAGCATCAAGGTGGATACCTCTATCGGCTGCTGATCGAACCTCGCCGGGCGCTTGCCGCGGGGGTACCATCCGTTGGAACCGATGGGCGCGATATGACCTTGCGGCGTCGTCTGCACATCCACCAACCACCTAAGAACCGTCAAGCCCGTGGTGACCATTTCGTCATCGCCGAGAAGCGCTCCTGCACGCATCAGGGCATGCGGCAGATGCGCATTGGCGTATGTCACGCAGTCTTCAAGCCAGGGCCACTCGTCAGTCATCGTCTGCAGGAACTGGTCGTGGAGCCATTCGGCCATCTCCTGCAACAGGCGCTTGACCTCCGTCTCGCCCGAGAACTGCGAGAGATAGGCGTTGGCCCCGAGCACCGAAAGCGCAACTGCCCGGGGTGAGCGGAACTCGGCCGCGGGCGGCAGGGCATTATGAAACAGGTCAGATGCGAAGTAAATATGGTCCTCATCCCTGGCAAGCTCCGTAACCGTCCCCAGCGCCCACAGCGCGCGTCCGTGACTGTCCTCGGACCCGACATCCTCCAGCCACCGCCGGTCGTAGCTCATGAAATTGCGAAACCGGAGCCGCTCGTAGTCGAAGGCATGCCCCAGGAACGCAAGGTAACGCGAGGCAAGCTGGTCTATCACATCTTCGTCGGACACAAACGGCTGAGCCATCAGCACCGCAATAAGCGCCCGAGCAACATCGTCGGTGCAATATCCCTCCCTACGGTCAGGCACCGAGAACTTGGAATGTTGCAGGATTCCCGTATCATCGGTGAGCACCTGCAAGTGCGAGAGGTTGACTTCCGGGGCCTCTGGTCCGTAGTGCTCTATCGTGGCTATCCGAAATATCGGGCGCGGATGGCGGCGCCTTTCGGCCTTGGCGTCGCTGAAGGTCTCCAGATACCGGCGAGCTACCTCGCTCCAGACCATCTGCCTGCAGAAGTCGTACGCCCGCTTGCGCATCGCATGTCGCTCCACCTCGTTGTCCAAAAGGTCCACAATCTCAGCCGCAAGGGCATCCGAGTCGCGGAAGGGAACCAGCCGTCCTCGCCCGTCAGCGAGCATCTCCTGGGCGTACCAATAGGGCGTGGAAACTGCGGCCTTCCCGGCGCCCAGGGCGTATGCAAGCGTGCCGGAGACGATCTGAGCCTCGTTCAGATAGGGGGTGACGTAGATGTCCGCTGCGCCAAGGAACTCGCACAGTTCCGTCAGATTGGCGAAGCGGTTGTGGAAGACCACATGCTGCTTTACATCCAGCTTCTCGGCCAGCCGCTGCAGCCCCAGGCGGTACTCCTCTCCGTATTTTCTCTTCACGTTCGGGTGCGTGGCGCCCAGAACTATGTAAAGCACATCGGGGTGCTTCTGCGCAATCGTGGGTAGCGCACGAATCATGTACTCGATTCCCTTACCAGGGGACAGCAAGCCAAAAGTCAGGATGACCTTGCGCCCCTCGGCGCCGAACTGGTCCTTGTAATAGTTCGGATCTACAAAGGGCATGTCAGGAATCCCGTGATGAATGAACTCGACTTTCTCACGTGGGGCACCGTAAATGTCCACGAGGAACTCCACGGCCCGCTCACTCATTACGACCACCCGGTCCGAGAGCTTGATAATCTCGGTCAGGACCTGCTTTTGGCCTTCGAGGGGCTCCCTAAGCACGGTGTGCAGAGTAGTCACAAGGGGCATGCGCAACTCCCGAAGGAGTTTCAGAATGTAGCTGCCGTTCGCGCCTCCGAATATCCCGTACTCATGTTGCAGGCACGCGACGTCCACGTGGCGCATGTTGAGGACATTCGCGGCAAGCTCATAGTCAGATGGCTTATTCTGGGCAACCTCAAACCTGACACGCTCAGGGTAAAGATATCCATCGGGCCGCTCGTTCATCGCTACAACCATGACGTTTGACTCCGACTCCGCCGCAACTGCCTCGGCCAGGTCGGTTGTAAATGTGGCAATCCCGCACTGGCGGGGAAGATGGTTACCGATGAGGGCGATCGTCTCCAGCGGTTCTGGCAGACGCAATCTTCAAACCTCCCTCCTGTCCAAACTCCTTGGGCATCAAGTCGCGTGAACTGATTTACGATGGCGCTGAAACAGGGGGCGGGGGCTGTATGGATTACGGCTCTACGCCGTTCAGCGGTCCTGAGGAGATTGGCCGGCCGCTTTGTTCCCGCTTATTCATGCCGGACCTTACAAACCTGCAGCACCGCAACCCCCTCGCCGGAATTCCACCATCTGTGAGGGCGGTCGCCGGGGAAGCACAGGGAATCGCCTGCCTGCATTTCGTACTGGCGGCTCTCGACCCATACGGCAACCTGCCCCTGCTGAACGAACAAGAAAATCTCATCGAATTCGTTCCGGCTCGACTGGGTGGGCATATAAGCCCCCTGCTCGTAGGTATGAAGCGACATGTCCAGCATCGCCGACCGCTCAGGGCTGACAGCCAGTGTGTCTATGCGGACCCGCCCGTCTTGCAAGTATCTGGTGTCGCGCTCAGACCCGCGAACGATAC
>JALGUK010000237.1 GCA_029820875.1 Candidatus Zipacnadia bacterium | reverse complement strand
ATGTACCCCGAGCTGACCGAGGAGGAGCTGCAGCACGCGGTGGAGAAGGTCATCGAGTGGGAGAAGGCAAACGCGTGAGGCCGAATGTACCGGTTTCCACCTAATCCGGTAGCGCGGGCGTCTCGCCCGCGGGGAGATGGGCTTGGTAAGGTGAGTAGTTGAGCAAGGAGACGGCGAACGTTCTGACTGCTGCTGCAGTGGAGAGCTGATGTATGGGAAGCAGCCCGAGTGCTCGTGAGGGAAGGCGAGTTCCAAGATGCCAGTATCTGATAGACAAGGCCCGAAGAAAGGTCAAGAAGAACCTGAATGGGCGAAACGAGGCGGGGGAGCTATGGAAGAAAGTGCTTGAGCAGCTCGAGCGGGGAGAAAGGGAGGTTACGTGTGAACCGGCGGACTGCGATGTCTGTCATCGATGCCCGTTCCGACCGTCCGACCCGTCGGAGTTTAGACCCCTGCCGGGCAGTGGTACGGTCAAAGCCCCTCGTTCTGAGAGGGAACAAGCCTATCCATTATCTAAACCTGTGCCAGCCCACCACAGCGTTTCTGTGAGTAGCAAACCGACGGACATTACGGCACCCCCCAAGATCGTGCGCATCGAGGTTCGTGATAGCGACCTTTGTCAGGGGACCCTGCGCATAAGCAAGGGACTTGAGGAGATGATCCGCCACTATCGTTGGGTGGACGAGGTGGCTCTGATCACTTACGGCCGATACCCCGTCTGTGTGAGGATCGACACCTCCTCGCACACTATTCGTGGCGATGAACTCAGCGAGTGGTACTGCGAGAATCAGGTCCGTGTAGGTGAGATTGTATATGTGGAGGCGCCCATCTCCCCCTCGGAGAGTCCGCGAATTTTTACAGCCCATGAGCAATCACTGTACCGCAGTCGGAGCACAGGAGGCGGACAACGGCGCAGGTATCTTAGACACCATGTACGCCGGACCCTTTCCCAGGCGGGGTCATGCCTGCACGTTCAGCACATTGTGGAGGCAGTCGGGAAAGCGACTGAGGGCCCAGTCGGAGTACGGGATATCCGGCCTGTCCTCCGTCACAACTCTCATCTCTTTCGCCAATTTACCGGGAGTTTATGGGGGCTGGCTGAATGGTTCAATGTCGAGTCGCGACCAGGGGTTGATCCGAATTCCCTTTTACTGGCGATCAGCGAGGACGACCTCGTCCGCACAACCATTCGGCAGGCGGGTGAACCACTTAACACCAAGGATATCTGCCGGAGAATTGCCGGATACTTTGGGATCCCGACGCACGAAGTCACGGAGCTGACACCTATAGACCCGAACACTGAGGGACTTCTCAAGCTCACCGACGGACGTTGGTGTCTCAAAACCTGGGTGGTTGAATGGGAGTCTGAACTTGCAGAATTGCAGAAACAGTTGAATCTCTTGTCCATGGCACCGGCAGATACAGGCGGATCCGATGTCCTCGCGAAACGCTCGCTTGCTCCTGACGTGGTCACCCCAACTCGTCCTCCGTGGACACGGCTCCAACATCTTCTTTTGCGTGTGGTAGTTATCGCAGCCCGTTGGGTTGCCTACGTCATTGCACGCATGCGGCGCTGCGTACTACGCGCCGAACGCCAGGCAGAGGCCGCCCGACAGCCTTCGGCGAGGCAGGAGCCGAACTCCAAGCAGCCGGACTCTGCCATCCATGCAGACTTGCAGGAACGGGTTGAACACCTGTCTGAGCTATTGGCTCTTGTACCTTTAGAATACAAGGAGGGCCGGTCATATGGGACAACAGAGGGTGTTTCGCATCGGACTTGATCGTTTCAAGCGAGAGTACCTCTTGGTCCCGCAGGAATTCTTGCAGCTGTATAACTCCGACGCTCAAAAAGTCCCATTGAAGGCCATCGACGGTGAGGGTAACGAGTACGTTCCTGAGCTTTACCCACGGCAAGGCCTGCTGGGTGGGCTCGGGGAGTGGTATCGGCAAGCGGAGCCGTCAGATGACTCGAATGTGGTTATCTCGCTCGACCCCGACGATCCTTACGTGCTTACGATTGCGACTGAGAGTTCCTATCGCCGTGCCACTGAGGGCCTGCTGCTCGGACGCCGATACAACATGGTTGCGTCGCGAAAGTATGAACTCGGTCCCGCGTACAGGCTGCCGCTTACGGATTTACTCACGCATGTTTTCATTTGCGGAGTTACAGGTTCGGGGAAGACGGTCCTCGGGAAGGCTTTGGTGGAGGAAGCAGCACTTAGGTCGGTCCCAAGCATACTTATCGATCTGAAGGGTGACCTTAGCTCTCTGGCTATCAAGTTAACAGGGTTCGATGACGAGCAGTTCGAGCCTTGGGTTGATGCAACGACAGATGAGGAACGCCGTGCAGCCGCTCGCGAGCGGGCCGCCCAGTACCAACGTGAACTGGCTAACTTCGACCTCGGAGTGGATGACTTGGTTGAGTTCGCGAAACGGACTGCCGTTCCAATCTACACGCCTCGGTCAAGCAAGGGAATCCCGGTCAGTTTTGCTTCACAGTTCGAGGCTCCCAGTAATGCGCGGCAGTTGTACAAGGAGGACCGGGAAACGTTCGACGAACTTGTGAAGTCCTTAACAGAGGCCTTCGTGGACCGTCTGTACCCGAACACGCGGAGCTCGAAGATTGAGAACGAACGGAACTACCTTTATGAAATCGTTCACTATGCATGGGTCCATGGTATTGACCTCTCAGGTCAACGGGGGTTGAAATGTCTTCTGCAACTCGTAGCCGAGCCTCCATTCGAGTTCATTGGCGGATTACCTGTCGACCACTACATCAAGGCAGAGAATCGTCTTGCGCGGCTACTGAATAAGATCAACACGCTCCTTTCCGGCCCGGAGAAAATGTGGTTTGAAGGCGAGCCTCTCTCGATCGCTAAACTCGTAGAACCGATCGACGGCAGGACGCCCATAAGCATCATCAACATCTCCCACCTGGCCGACCGATTCGAGGACGTGAGTTTTGTTGTTGCGCAAGTTAGTTGGAAGATAATCGAATGGATGCGGGACCAGCCTGGCACGGACCGCCCCCGTCTGCTCTTCTTCATAGACGAAATTGGAGGCGGGGGAGGGAAACAAGCTCTCTTCCCAAGTTATCCGTATGAGTGCGCTGCGAAGTGGGGGCTTAACCATCTCCTGCGTCAGGGCCGAGCTTTCGGCGTATGCTGTGTATTCGCGACGCAGAACCCCGGTGACGTGGACTACAAGGGTCTGAGTAACTGTGGAACGTGGATGATCGGCACACTCTCAACTGACCGCGACCGGAAGAAAGTCTTGGAAGGTATGGCGGTTAGAGGACCGGACGCGGACTGGGTCAAACTCAACCTTGCGGGCGCCAAGCAAGGCGACTTCGTGATTCGCGAAAGGGAAAGGGAGAAGCCTGTGTTCGTCAGGGAGCGATGGCTCCGCACGTTGCACAGGGTGCTGACACCACAGGAGGTTGCTTTGTTGAAGGTTTGATCCTGACAGTAGGGCTTACGCACGCGTCGTTCCTATTATGGAAGGCGTTGGGCGGTTGGTGAACTTGTCCCCACATGACCAGGAGGAGGAAATCCACCATGGCCGAACCCACTTACATCGTTGCAATCGTCGGCCTGGGCAAGCGCGGCAGGCACCATGCCGCAGCGTTTCACGCCAACCCGC
>JALGUK010000236.1 GCA_029820875.1 Candidatus Zipacnadia bacterium | reverse complement strand
CGCCGAGCAGTTGATGTTCAGCTCCAGTTTGCTGCCCTCGAACGTAATAGGCGGTGTGGTGAGCGCCCCTCCTCCCCACGCCGCATCCGCCGAGACGAAGCCGTCCAGGCGCTGGACCGTCCGATAGATGCTGCCGCTGTGTACCATTTCATCGGTTATCTCACTCCACGCGCCATGCGTGTGCTTGTACCCGGCATAGTACTGATAAATCTCGTCGCCGCGGCGAATCATCCCAATCCCCATGTAGATCTGTTTCGCCTCGTTGCTTCCCGCAGAGCCGAGCGCAACATAGGGGCGTCGGTCAATGCGCGTCCAGTTGATTCCGTCACGCGAGACCGCCATCTGGCAATCCAGAAGGCCGTCGTTGCTGTATCTGCCGACGGGAGGGTTCGGGAAGTGCAAATACGCGCTGGGAAACATGAAATAGGCGTCCTGCGCCCACGGATATTGCGTGACCGCGGGCTGATAATGGTCGGAGTTGGGCGGGTCTGCTTCATCATAGCTGAAAACCGTCGGGACCTCGGTGCTGGGCACCGGGATCTTGTCCTCGCCCCAGATGTGGTTGGGCTTTTCGGCGGGTGTGAAAGGCCAGGGCTTTGTGATGTCGTCCATCTCGACCCGCCCAACCTTGCGCAAGGGGTTCCAAAGCCGGATATACGCCACGTATCTGTTCAGCCGGGTGTCGTAGAAGGCCTGGTTATGCGTATCAGGCACGAGCGGGAAGACCCGTGTGTCATCAGGCGTCCAGTGGATGCCGTCAGGAGAAGTCCAGATGTAGAAGCCGCCACGTTTTGGGTCAGGCCATCCCTGCGATACCAGCGCCTTCCAGCGGCTCTCCGGCGGGGCCGTCGGGTCTATGAAGGGTGTGGCCTCCGGGCGGATTACGGCGTTGTTCTCTTTGGAGCCGCCGAGGTCAACGACGCCAAGCTTAGGCTTCTCCCAGTGGACGCCGTCATCAGATGCGGCAAGGCAAATCACGTTCCCGAACTTGCGCGAGCGGGCCATGTAGTACATGCGGTAATTGTCGCCCAGGTCAAAAACCGTCACGAACCAGCCGGCCGAAAGCTCCTCCCAGGGCTTCTCCGGCAGGATAACCTCCCCGGCTTTGCGCGGAGGATTCATCGTCAGCGTGATATTCTCGCTCGACTCGATGAACCGGCCATCAATGAAAAGCTGCCTCCGGCTACCTGCCACAATCGCCCCCTGCGCCGCTGACGCAGCCGCAACGATGCCGATAGCTATTCCAACGGCTATAAACTGCATTGAAGGGCCCTCCTCCGTGAAATTGGCCGTCTCTAAAGGATTGCTCCCTGTTCCTGTAGTGTCATCTGCAGCTCTGCCACATCAACATCCCGCGGCGCCTTCGTGTCCCGCGCCGCCAGGAACGCTCCAACACCTGCGGCATGGCCCACGGCGTAGCAGGTAGCCTGAATGCGACTGGATGAACTAGCCTCGTGCGTCGCCGAGATGGGGCGACCGGAGACGAGCAAGCCATCCAGCGTTTTCAGGACAAGGCATCGCCAGGGGATTCCGTAGTATTCGCCGGGTGGGAGCTGCTTTATTGTGGTGCCCTCTCCGGCGGGATTGTGGATATCCACATCCCAACAGCCGAGTGCGATGCGGTCCTCGGGCTTGCTGCACCCGAGGACGTCATCCTCGGTGAGGGTGTGCTCCCCGACGACGTGCCGCGTCTCGCGGACACCGACCTGAGGTGCAACCGCCAGAAGATATGCGTGTTCGAATCCCGGCACCCGCTCGATGATGAACCCGGCCAGCTCTATAACCTGCTGCCGCGATTGAATCTCGGCCCGGGTCAGGTCGTCGCAGTCGGTGCAATCCACATGCGTGACGCGGGTGGTGTTGAAGTGGATTACATCCGGTCGGGTAGTATCAAACCAAAGGAGATTCTCGCGCGGGTTGGTGATGCGTCCTTGCGCCTTGGCCTGCGCGTAAATCTCATTGATTTCCTCGCGGCTCGGCATACGCTCGGTGTCCACATTACCCATGCGAAAGTGAAGCGTCGCGGGCTGGGTCAGTCCATCGGATGCACGCCCGACCACGTAGTCCGCACCCGCACGGGCACAGACATCCGCATCGCCCGTGGCGTCGATGACGACATCAGCCTCGATGTTCTCGCGTCCGGACTTGCTCTCGCAGACGACGCCCACAACACGGCCGTCGCGCACGATTGCATCCACAACGAATGTGTGCAAAAGCAGCTTGACCCCCGCCTCGAGGGCAAGCTGCATGAGGACGTCCTTGAGTATCTCAGGGTCGAAGCAGTGATGGCGTTTGCCGAAGTGGGAGCCGTCTTTCCATGCGCCGCGAGCCTTGAGCTGTTCCTCTATCTCCTGGAAGATACCGCCTACAATCCGCCTCTCGCCGGAAAAGACGCCCATCCACGGATGGACAAGGCCGGCGGTGCCCATCCCGCCAAGGAACCCGTAGCGTTCGACCAGTGTCACGTCGCAGCCCATCCACGCAGCGGCAACCGCGGCCGGGAGCCCCCCTGGCCCCCCGCCTGCAACAACGACCCGACCGGCTGGACGGGACATCATTCCGGCTCCTCCGGAGTGGTCCGAAGCGCTCGCGCACCCGGGTCAGGCCTTTGATGCCCGCCGGGCTTCGCCGACCAGGCGACGCGGGAACGGCTCCTTGCCGTAATCGCGCGGAGGCTCGATTTGCGCAAGTGCCTCGCGCGGATCTATACCCAGCTTCTCCAGGCGCTCGAAGATAAGAGTCCAGACGCAGTCTTTGTCCCTGTCCACCTCGCACTTTCCCTCGGAGGCGCCGCCACATGGGCCGTTGATTTGTCCCTTGGGGCAGTAGGTCAACGGACAGACGGTCCCATACTTGTGTACCAGGCACTCACCGCACATGGAACACTTCTGCTGGAACTGCATCTGCCGCTGGACGTTGCCCAGAAAGAGCGTGTCATTGCTTGGATATACGGGCTTGTCGACCACCGCCGCGGCGGCCTGTGTGCCCGCTCCGCAACTCATCACGAGCACGGCATCGGCCTTGCTGACAGCCTCCTTGTCCTTCCGGAAGGCACGTGCGACATCCAGCTCTATGCAGCCCGCGTCCGGGATGACCGAACCGGTGACGGTCTTGCCTGCGGCCCTGAGCCGCTCGGTCATCTCGTTTACCTCGAACTCCCCACCTGTCTGGCAGACTGTCGCGCAATCGCCGCAACCCACCAGGTAAACGGATTGTGCGTCTTTGAGCATTTCGAGGATTTCTTCCATGGGCTTTTGACGCGTGATGATCATGCTCTCAAGTGTTCCTCCTGGCCCTTGCTATTGTGAGATGGCGGCATGGCTATTGGGACGTGTCGGCTGTCTCTACCGCCTCCTCGGGACGAGCCTCGGGGTGGCGGGAGAAGTAATCCTCCAATGCAGCCCGGATTCCCTCCTCGGCGAGCAGCGAGCAGTGCATCTTCACCGGCGGGAGGCCGTCCAGCGCGTCGGCCACTTCCTTGTTGGTAACCTTCAATGCCTCGGCGATAGTGCGTCCCTTGACCAACTCCGTGACCATCGAACTGGTGGCGACAGCCGCTCCGCAGCCGAACGTCTGGAACTTGACGTCACTTATCCTATCACCATCAATCTTCAGGTATATCTTCATCATGTCCCCGCAGACGGGATTGCCGACCTCCCCGACGGC
>JALGUK010000235.1 GCA_029820875.1 Candidatus Zipacnadia bacterium | reverse complement strand
GGGCTTGAGGATGCACAGAACGCGGTTCGCTGCGCCGCGGCACGGGCGCTGAGGGACGTTTCAGGCCCAAACAGCGCAAAGCGCCTGCTTGAGGCGCTCGACCGCTTCACCACTTTCCCGCTGTGCGAGCAGGCTGTCGTAGCACTTGCGAGAATTAAGCCCCCACCCATTCAGGAGCTGATCGCCGCCGTCGAGAGCGACAATCCCGCGGTCAGGATGGTGGCTCTGCGCGCCCTGGAGCTCCTGGCTCCACCCGAGTGCTTGTCTGCGCTGGTAAAGTCCCTGCAGGACCCGGACCGCTATCCGAGGTATGCGGCCGCCCGGGCGTTGGGTAACATCCGCAGGAGCCCGGAGGCGGCCAAAGCGCTCATCGCCGCCACAGAGCATCCCGATGTGGTGGTTCAGGACCGGGCCGCTAGATCACTGGGGCAGATGGCCGCAAGAAACGAGCCGGAGCTTGCAGCGCTCAGGCCGCAGATACTCAATGCGCTGAAAAGCCTGTTTGCAAAGTTCGGCGACGGGTGCAACCGTCCTGACGCGAAGTGGGGATTCCGGACTGTGGGCAACGCCCTTTTGCAGCTTGGGCCGGAGGGCGAGGCCGTCCTGCGCGAGTTCGAGTCCCAGCGGGCGGACCGGCGCCTGGCCGATGTCGCTTGGCAGGTGCTCGAGATTCCGCAGAAGGTGGCGGCCTTCTGCCCCGTCACCGAGAAGGAGGACGCCGAGGCGTTCGCGAAGCGGCCGGTCTTCGAGAAACAATAGCGGCACGGAGCGCGGGCGTCACTGCCTCCCCACCCGCTGTGCCCATATCATCACCGGCTGGGTGATGCCGCCGGTTCCGATTTCATTGACCGTCTTGTTGGTCACCTTCACAACCACGACATTGGGCCGCCCGAAGAGGACCTGGTCGGTGATATCGAACTCCAGCGGCGTGCTGCCGTTGGTCATTTGCTCCCCGACGAGGGTTCCGTTCATCCAGACCTTCGCGGCCTCATCCACGGCTCCGAACCACAGAAAGAGCTTCCTACCCTTGAAACGCTCCGGGACGGTGACGGTCTGCCGGTACCAGGCTGTGCCCTTGTAGTAGCGCAGTCCCTGGTCCGACCAGGAGGCGGAAAAGGTCCTTATCTTCTGCCAGTTGCCGCCCTCAAGCGCTGGAGCAAAGAACCTCAGCTCCTCGCCGGCATTGTCCGGGTCGAGGGCGAAGTCCCACTCATCATCGAATGCCGCGGCTAATTCGTTTCCCAACTTCGTGCGGTCGCGTCCCTGGTAGGCGACCGCCTTGTAAAAGCGCGGCAGGAAGCGCGGGGCTGTGTAGCGACTAAACAACGGGGGGTCGTAGGCCATGAACTCGTCCACGATTTCCTGCATGGCGTTATAGGCCTCGACTGCGGCGTCGAAATCAAAACCGTTTTGCGCTGCAATCATGGCCTGGAACTGCTCCAGGTACTCGAAGGCGCGCGCGAAGATGCGGACCCGCTCGCGGTAAGGCTCTCCTTTCGCACGTCCCTTCGCATCGTGGATGCAGGCGGCAAGCTCTTGCATCACCTTCGGAGGGTACCAGTCCGGGACGTTCCAGGCAGCGCCGGTATGGAAGTCGGCGTTGTAGAGGGCCTCATCGAGCGTCTGCCAGTAGCGGTGCATCGGCTCAGCCGCCGGACCGAAGAAGTTCGTGAAGTAATCCTGAAGCAGGGCTTCCACGTCCGCGTCGGCGTCCCAGAAGAGCTTCGCCATGATGTAGGGAGTCGGCATGTGGGATGCCCAGGCGATTTGGCTTTCGACGCGGAAGCCGACGATACCCGCGCGCTTGCACGCCGGTACCTCCTCCCGCCAGACGCTCACCAGGCTGATGGGCACCTGCGGGCCTGCCAGGTTGTACGCGTAGCCGCGATGGTACACCTCACCGAGGACCTTCGGCCATGCCCGGAGCAGCTCACCCCAGTATGCCCGCTCGGGGCAGTGGGGGTTGCTTAGCCCGTGAACGCGGCAGAGCGCGATGGGAGCGAGCGCACCGGTGATGCTCGGATCCGCCTTCACCTTCAGGGGCGGGCGCATGTAGTTGTGGTAGATGTAAAAGGCGAACTTCGCATCGGGGAACTCCTCGTGCACCTGCGCCGCCACGGCATTGGCGAACGTCAGGAAGCGATCGGTGATGGAAATCTCCGCGGCGAAAGGGTCCCAGTCGCCGGTATCGAGGGCGCGGCAGTTGTCGCACTCGCAGAACCCGCCGCCGTCATTGGGTCCGATTCCCACCCAGCGTAGGTGCGGGTCCTTTCGCATTCGCACTTTGATTGCCTCTGCGACGAGCCGAATCACGTCCGGGTTGCTTGTGCAGAGCTGGCTCGGCTGGCGCTTGCATCCCACGAGCGCGTAATACTCCGGGTGCTCCTTGAAGTACTTCGCCGGCGGCAGGTATCCGTTCCAGGAGTGGCTGCCCGGGAAGTAGTCACCCCCAAGGCGATTGCGCCGGCTCCAATCCGCGGGTGCCCCAAGATATCGCCCGCGGAAGTCCGGTGCATCCACAATCTGCATGGGAGCGAGCGCGATGGTCGGCTTGCGGGGCACCACCTCTCCGATCTCGCCCGGCATGTACCAGCGGCAGCCCAGCCGTTCCAGGAACGCATATACCGCATGGGAAGTTCCGGCCGGCGTTGTACCGGCGAGGTTTACACCATCGGCCGAAACGGTTATTACGAAGCCCTCCGGCTCCTGTGCAACCTTTCGGAGGGCCGGCTCCACGGCCGCTGAGCCTACCCGCAACGGGATGAGCGCCCCGGGCGCAGAGCCGGTATGGATTGTTACCTCCTCCCCGGCCATCTTCCCCAGATACAAGGCGAGGTCTTCGGCGGCCCGCTGTTCCTGCTCGGTCGGCTCTTTGGGTAGGACAACCGCACAACGCATATGACCATCCTCAACCAGGACTACCTCGGCACCTTCACATGTGATAGCAAAGAGCGCAATCAGCAGGCAGATTCCACAGTGACGCATCGGACATTCCTCCAGGAGGCGCGGAGCTTGGCTCAGCTTAAATTTTGTTACTTCGCTCCACCACAATGCGCGCCCTGCATGGATATTCGGCAGGCTGCAGGGAAAAGACGCCGGCGATGGAATTATCTCCCCGCTGACGAAAAGCTGAATCCAAGGAGGAAGCTCATAATGAAGTCAGGGTTCTACCGGACCACCGTCTGCGTAACCGCCGGCATGTTCGCGGCGATGGGACTCGGGTATAGCCGGGCCGGGGCCGCCGAGGGGCCGGGACTTCAGGTCCTGTCCTATTCGACTGTTTTCGCCTACCCGGAGACAGACCCGTACAATCCGTTCAACCGCTACGGATTTAACCACGCGCCGAGTGTGGTGACCTTGCCGGACGGGCGCCTGCTGTGCGTTTGGTTCTCGGGGCCGTACGAGGCGGCCGTCAGCCAGGTGATTCTCGGAGCGGTATCAAACGACGGAGGGTATTCATGGGAGAAGGCGCAGGTGCTACAGGACTTCCCGCGCCGCTCCGATTTCGACCCCGCCCTGATTGCCGACGGAGCCCGGACATGGAATCGTTACCCGTTCATCAAGAGCGAAGGGGATGCGGTCGGGCAGAAGTCCTACCACCTGTATTACCGCTACAGTGATGACTCCGCTCGAACCTGGTCAGAACCGGTGGAGGTTGCGCAAGGGTACTTTTGTCGCACCAACGGCATCAAGCTTTCTACAGGTGAGCTGCTCCTTCCGGTCTACCGGCAGGATGATCCGGCCGGCGGTGTGCTCAAGTCCTCCGATGGAGGAAAGACATGGACGCCCACACAGCAAGTGAATCGCCGAGCTTAAGTCCGGCGATGTGCTGATGGCCCTCCGCACCGGTGACGGCTACCTGTGGACGACGCTTTCAACCGATAAGGGGGAAACGTGGGCTGAGCCGACAAAGACCGACATCGAGGCCGCCGCGACATCGCATAACTTGCTGCGCATCAGCGACGGCAGGGTTGTGCTCACCCATGACGAGAACGCCCGCTATCGCACCCCGTTGACAATGCGCATCACCGAGGACGGCAAAACCTGGAGCGAGCCGCTGCTTATCGCCGAGTGCCCGATTCCCGAGGAGGGTGACCCGGTCTGGAACCGGCAGGTCACCTATCCATCGGTGACCGAGACGGCCGACAATACCTTGGTGGTTGTCTGGTCGGACATCACTATGGCCGACTACCCGGACCGCAGCGAGCAGTACGGAATCATCCGGTCGGCGCGGGTGAAGGAGCTCGACTGAAGGCCTCCTGCCTCCGCGCCGCTCAAAAACAATTGCTCCCGACCCATAGGGCCGGGAGCAATTCGTCAGGGGCGGTCTGCAACAGCCCCGTGTCTTATTTTACAGCCTCACGTCTGCCGGACATACTCCTCTACCGACTGGTCGTCGGTTCCGGGCTGCACCGTGAGAGTGAGCGTATTGTTGTCGCTGGACAGCTCAATCTCCAACGGAATCTTCGCCCCCACCGGCGGAGCATCGGTGCCGGAGCTGGACGTGATGGTGATGAGGGCACTGTAGACAGAGCCCGATAACGACGTGATTTGAATCGTTCCCGAGAGCTGCATTGATGCCGATTGTATCGAGAATGCGCCGTTGCTCTGGACCGTGAGGGTTTCAGCCTCCTCGGGCGTACTCAGGGACGAGGCGTTTGG
>JALGUK010000234.1 GCA_029820875.1 Candidatus Zipacnadia bacterium | reverse complement strand
CCCTTGGAACACTTGCCGTGGCTTCCCGCCGGAGCTGTCCCGGAGTGGAAGATTCTCACTCCGACGGGATCTGCCTCCTGCTGAAGGCAGGAGAGGCGCAAGCCTCCAAGCCGCCGTCCGTTGTTCTTTGACAGGAAGTCGGGCCGTTGCGCACTGCGCGGTTTGCGGAAGCAAGCCACACTATTCGTGTCGCGCCATACCGCAAGGCTAAGACCCACGGAGGCCCTTGAGGCCTTAAATCAGGGCGCAATCCCGTCCTTGGCAGCCGAGCGAACATGGCCTCATGCGTACGAGACCGGTGCCGGCACGAACTCGCTACAGGAGTGCGTCTTCGCGTTCGGTTTCCGACCAGGTGAGGCCGTGAATGGGTTCTTCCGTGTAGGAGGACCTGCGGGAGCGTGGTCAGGGGTGCGGGTTGGCGCGCGACAATCCGCACCTGACCAGGTTCGAACTGGGAGAGGGGGCAATGAACAAGTAGTTGTAATTATGCTGTAGCGCTGTAGTCCCGCTATCCTGTTAGGCTGAGCGATGTGTTCTGCACCGGCAGCCCTCTTGTGATGGCTTGGCGTGCAAGGAATTAGGCCCGAACGTGTCGTGCTATAGGAATCAGTCACTTTCAGCGCGGGAATCAGCAATACGCTCGCACTGGCATGGGAATTGCGGCGACAAAACTGGGCACTATGTGCTGCTTTACGGAGACGATGATGAACGTTGAATCTCTCAAAAGAAAGTTTGAGGCGATGGGCGCTCGGCTGGAAGTCGGCGAGCTCCGCCCGCGCCGCTGGCAGCGTTTGAATGACTTGGGGCGCTTCACCATCGACGTCAGGATGGACAAGCGCAGTGAGTTTTTCCAGCTGCTCGTGCGACCGGACGCCACCCCGGAGTTCCAAGTGCTTGATGTTCAGCCCGCAGACCGTCACCTTCTATTGTTTTCCAAGGAGGTGCGTGATCCGAACGCTGGTCGCAACGGTGTAAACCGCCATCGGTTTCTTTGCGGGCACGATGAAAGGGCATGGTTTGTAGCCGCTGTGCCTGGTAATGCTTCGTCGGTTGAGGAAGCCAAGGAGGCCCTCAAGCCGGATGCCGTTCGGCAGTCTCAGGCACGTCACAACGTCAAGTCCAAGAATCGGAACAAGCGGAAGAACGCCGGCTTCGTCCGCCAGGGCGAGTGGTTCTTTGTTCCTTGCCCTGGTCTCATCGTTGACGACCTTCTCGTCTTCAGGAATGAGCCTCTGCAGCGTGGTGGCACGCCTCATGTGGCCGAGTTTCTGTATCGCAGGGGCGGGACAACCGTTTTTGTGTGTCCTCAATATCCCAATGGGCTCACGCGGGAGCAGTACCGCCGTGTGGTCCGCGAACAGCCCAGGATGAAGAATCTCAACTGGCGGCAGATGGCTCGCGACCCTGAGGCTTACGTTAAGGGCAGGATTCGCCATCCGCAGCACAAGACTATTTTCCTGCCCTTCTGGCACCGTGTCCTTCCGAATACGGAGAACCAGGCAGCGTCGAGCAGCAACGTGGCCTTTCTGGATTAAAAGATGCCGTGGACGGATGAATCAGGATAAGAACCGATGAAAAAGGCGAAAAGCAAGAAGCCACTTGCCTTGCGCGTACGGAAACCCATGCCTCCGCCGACGCGTGTGCACATGGATCGCAAGAAGGAATCCAAGCGGACCTCTGCACGCGGACCTGCGGCCAAGCGACGGATCGCAGAAGACGACAGGCCGACGCCAGACGGGTCTTCAATCGTTGTGGCCGCACGTGTCGGTTTCGAGGAACTCGCACAGATTCCACACCGGCTTCAGAACGTGGATTTCCCGATCGAGCTGGCTCTTCCATGGCAGTACAGCATGTGGCAGAGGGCCGAACCCCAGTATGATTACATGCTCGAGTGCCTGGAGGCCCTGGACCTCCAGCTCGCCTCGGTCCATGCCACGCAGGGACGGATCAGCGATAGCGCCTTTCTCTCGTGGGGCCCGAAGACGTGCAAACTGGCGGAGCGACTCGGCGGGACCGTCGTTACGGTTCACCCGAACCGGGCGAAGAAGCAGCGGGGATCGCACCAGGAACTGGCACGCCAGTATCTCCGCTCCGTGCAGCACGAAACGGTAGTCACCGTGTCCGTCGAGACATTCGGCGGGAAGGACCGCGTCTTCAGGCCAGAAGAAATCATGGAGTTCGGCCTGCCGATGACGTTGGACACCGCCCACATCCACAGTGACGAGCGCGTAATAGAACTGATCAAGTCGTACTGGCAGCACATGTCGGTCGTACACCTCTCAGGGCGCAACGAGAAGGAGCAGCACCTGCCAGTAGACCGGTTCTGCCTCGATGTCGTCCAGTATCTCGTAGGAATCGGCTGGTCAGGCAGCATCGTCCTGGAATACCTCCCGTGGCACCATTACCGACTCCGCTCCGACATCAAGCTCGTTCGGCGGGCGCTGAGCAGCGGAGTTCGCGCTGACGAAATCCCCCCGCCCACAGGCCCGACAATCACTGGCTCGACTGTGTGGTCGGCTGCGCCACGGGCGCATCAATGCAAGGGACATTCTTGCCGAGCACCGACACCTCAGTTTTACTGAAGCGTGACCGCATCAGATTATCAGCGTTACGGAGAAGGAAGCGTTGAAACCGACCAGACGGCACCCAGCGCAGAGGTAGGCACTGCGAGAGTTCTGCCATAATTGCGCTCCTACTGCTGGATCCGCTATTGACGGAGCATTAGAGGATCAGCCAGCGCACTGGCTGCTGCGGGGTGGCGGGGCAAGGGCCGGTACGGTATGCTATACGGTCGCGACAATGGGTGCAGCCTCGTCGGGCCTGAATTGTCCTGAATTCACCTTGTGGTGCAACATGCACATAAAGCCGCCAATTGGCCCAAAGCGTGTTTATCGACGCCCTGGACTCCGGAATGGCTGAGGATTCCCGTTCCTGCGGGGAGGCGAAATACATGAGGGCCCCACGATGTGACCCGTTCAGACAGATCTTCACTGCCGTGCGTTGCCCGGATTGTTCGGGCATGCTACATCGTGAGGGCGACCATATAGCTTGCTGGCGGTGCGGCCGACAGTACAGGATTACTCGCGGCATCCCCGAACTGACGCCACAGAACCCATCACCTCGAAGCCCCTTGCACCGTTCCTGTCTGGCCTCTGCTATCGAGCTGCATGACGCCATTTCTGACGTGGTGCTCGATGCATTTTTCGGACCTGAGGCCCCTTCGGATAACAGAGAGGACTTCCAGGCGTTCTTTCGTTTCCTTGACGCGCATTCGCACGAATTTGCGACCCACACATTAGGGGTCGATCTCGCATGTGGCACCTGCCCCTTTTCTTCCTACCTCTTGGCGATGATCCCACCTCTGACGTTTATCGGCATTGATGCTAGCATGCGAACCCTATTCGCCGCGCGCGCCACCTCCCAGTCCAGCCGTCTCCACCTTATCCACGGGGATATCTTGGATCAGAGATTGGCTGAGGACACGTTCGATATTGTCTTGTGCACTTGGGCCCTTCAGTTCCTCGCGTCCGGCACGGAGCGCGACGAGCTTCTCAGACTCGCCTTCCGTAGCTTAACAGGCTGTTGCAGTGAAGGGACTTGTTAAGCAACCAGGGGCAGGCTGTTGCAGTGAAGGGACTTGTTAAGCAACCAGGGGAAGGAGTGGAGCCGGATGGGGCCATATCCGATGGGTAAATCCTTTCAGCCATCGGCAAATAAAAGAAAGCGGCACTCCGAGGGTGACCGACGGGGCGGTGGCGCCCCGGCCGGGGCCTACCATCAGCCCGTGGAGCTTGCCCAGGTTGTGCCCGATGCACATCAGGGCAAACTCCGCCCGTGCCTTCAGTTTTCCTCGGAGCCGAAAGCGGCGAAACCCCAGGTTCGATTTCAGGTTCCCTATCACCGGCTCTACCGTCGTGGCTCGCTCTTTGAGTCTGTGGCGTCCCTCAGGGCTGGCCGCCTTGTGGCACATGACCTCGGCCAGGTGCTCAGCCTCGTCACGAGTGATGGTGCGGTCGCTGTGCGGCTTGCAGCCCTTCATGCACCGTTGCCGCAGTTCGCACCCCGCACACCCGACGGCCCGATAGTGGCGGATGCGCCGTCCGCGCTTTTTCTCCGTATACCAGTACGTGAGGCGGCGACCTGCCGGACACTCGTACTGGTCCGCCTCCTTGTCGTAGCGGAAATCTGCCCGCTTAAAGGGCCGGTCCGACTGGTCCGGGCGCTGGCCTTCAGCCTCCCGCACGGACCGAGTTCCGGGACGGGGGTCCGCTATGAGGGCGTCTACTTTCTGCTGGTCGGCGTACTCGAGCTGCTCCAGACTGTGATAACCCGCATCCGCCGTATACTGCCTGTTGGAGTCAGCCCCCAGGTTCTGCTCGACCTGTGTGTGCTGCCTGCTGAACTGATTGCGGTCATTGGGCTCATCGCTCACATCCGCCGCCACGATCAGCTGCGTGTCGGCGTCCACGCTCAGCTGGGCGTTGTAGGCCGGGGCCGCCAGCCGGCCGTTCACCTGTTTCATATTACGCGCTTGCGGCTCCACCAGGTTGATCTTGTGCCTGGAGCGGTCCTTGCTCTGGAGGGCCTTCTTCCTGTGCCGGAGCTGTTGTTCTCTTTCGGCCAACTTCTGCTCCAGCGCCTGCAGCTTCTCGACCTTGCGGCGCACCTGCGCAAGCTGCAGAGCTTCCTCATCCTCATCTTCGTCCAGAAGCTGACTCTGCTCCAGGTAGTCCGCGATCTGCTCCCTGGTTCGCGCCAGCTCGGATTCCAGCTCCTTGCTGTCACGATTCTGCCGGAAGCTCGACGCCGCCTCGACCTTGCTGCCGTCGGTCGTTATGTGACGAAACTCGGAGACGCCCCGCTCTGCGGCCAGCCGGATGATCTGCACAAACAAGTCGGCCAGCCGCCCGGCGTGGCGTTGGCGAAACCGGCTCAACGTGGTGTGGTCCGGTTGGAGGTTGGCGGACACGTAGATGTAATGCATGTCTCGGCAGCACAGCTGCTCCAGCCGGCGGGTGCTGCTTACCCCCTCGCTGTAGGCGAAAAACCACGTCGCCAGCAGCGTCCCCGGATCGTAGGCATCGCCGCCCTGGGAACTGTAGTCCGCATACAGACCAGTGAGGTCCAGCTCTGTGACGAGTCCCGCAACAAACCGGCACCTGGCCTCCTGCGGCACGAAATCGTCCAGGCTGTAGCCAAACAGATTCAACTGATTGCGGTCGGCTGCTATGAATCCCATGCACTCGCCCTCTCAGAAAGGTCCTTACTTATCGCGTGCGCATGATACTCTGCAGCTGCACACAATGGCAAGAATCTGCAACAGCCTC
>JALGUK010000233.1 GCA_029820875.1 Candidatus Zipacnadia bacterium | reverse complement strand
ACTTGCTCGCCGGGGGCAATACTAATACCGGCCGAACTCTCTGGCGGCATCAAACATTGCCATAATATTCTCAGGAGGGACATCGGCCTGAATGTTATGAACCTGATTAAACACGAAGCCGCCTCCGGGCGCGAGATCTTCAATCCGCCGTTTGACTTCCTCCCTTACCTGCTCAGGCGTGCCAAAAGGCAGCACGTGTTGTGTGTCACACCCGCCGCCCCAGAAGCTGATTTGGGAGCCGAATTCGTCCTTGAGCCTCTTGGTGTCCATGTTGGCGGCGCTTACCTGTACAGGGTTGAGCACGTCTACGCCCATTTCTATGAAGTCGGGGATGAATTCGTAAACCGACCCGCAGGTATGCAGGAAGATGGGGGTCGAGGTGCGTTCCTTGATGGCCGCAAATAGCCGCTTGTGTCTTGGTTTGACGACCTCCCGATAAAGACGCGGCGATAACTGCGGGCCATCCTGCAGGCCGAGGTCATCGCCGGTTTGTATTACCTGCACGTAGCCTTCCACCGCCGGCAGGACCTTGTCAAGACGCTCGATGCAGGCATCCACGAGCTTGTCAAGCAGAGCGCCGGCGAATTCCGGAGCCGCGGCCAGGTCCATCATGAATTTGTCCCACCCTCTCAGGCCCTGCGCCCACTCATAGATGCCGCCCGCCCCGTTTAGCATAATGGCGTAGTCCGTTGTCTCGTAAAGATGCCGGGCACGCTCATGCAAGTCTTCCAGCATTTCGTCGCTGGGCACGGATGTGAAGTCCCATTCCTCCAGCTTCTCGATGGTGTCAACGTCAGCCAGAGCATGATAAACGCCGTCAAAGTACAGCCCGTCTTTCGGCATGCGCCGTGTGATGCGTCCGGCGTCGTCGCGGAGGACGTACGACCCATCCGGCTGAAGCTCAGGGTTGAATGATTCCGGCACCTCGCAGGGGGAGCCGTCCGGCAACGTGGCGGGTTTCCACTTCTTCGGTTCGGACATCAACAGGGGCAGGACGTCTGCACCAACGGCTTCAAGGACTTCGCGTTCTGGTTCAGCGAGTTGCTGGCCCAGGTCGTACATCCGGGTTCGCCCGCCGCGGATTCCCAGATACGCCTTCAGCTTGTTGTAGGCGATGCCCATGATGCCCGTAGAAAACATTGCCCCAAGGTCTATGGGAACCCTATCAGGCTCTTGGTGCTGCAGTGCCAGGACTACTCTTTCTCTCGAAGTCATTTCCGATTGTCCCCATTAGTTGTTTGTATTGTCGCGCAGACAATATGAGACATTACACCCGCTTAGAGGGTGTGCACTTGAAAACGGAGCAGTTAGCCATTTTGCTGAGCGTTCCAAACCAGTGCGCGAAAGCCATGGGTTTGCTCCGGCCTCCGGTACAAGCTAACGGTTTGATGGTGGATTGGCACTCGTCGGGCACAAGATTATCTCGCAAAGGCCGCCTGTGCAAACTCTACCCAGTCAATTTCTTCGCAACATGCCGCGCCGTATACGCCGCTGCCAAGCAAGCTTTTGATTCTTCGTCGTTACGTGGAATTCCCCTTTCCACTCATTGCACATGGTCCGCCGCCTGTGGTATACTTGTCAATGCTATAATTGAACTTGAATCGGTCAGGAGGAGATGATGGTATTGCGCTGGACCCTTTTCTGGCTCAGCATTGTACTCTCATTCGCAGCGGTGTGCGGACATGCTCAGGACGCCCAGGTCATCATCTACAACGGGCAGGCAGGCTCACAAGCTGTCTTCCAAGCCAAGGTTATCGGCGACGGCCAGGCGCTTCTTGGCGAGGGCCAAGGCGCCAACCAGTTTCCGCTTGATGTGAAAGCAACGGCTGCAATGCAATTGAAAATACTCGATACGGCGCCGGAGACCCAGCGGCGCAGTCTCCGACTGAGCGACATTTCTTTCTCCCTGAACAACCAGGTGGTCGCACAACCGGACAGGGACCCCATCGTCTTCCGGATTGGTCGTGACGGCGCGATTCGAGCCATCGAGCAGGCCGATGAACTGCCCGCCACAGACGTTCTTTCGGCGGGAGCCGCGGATATTCCCCTTTTGATGCTCATCAACCAGGTACTGCATTTCAGCTCCGAGCCGGTCGCGATAGGTGATAGCTGGACCGCCCGTGACAAGATAACCCTGCCCTCGGGCAAGCAGATAAACCTCACGACCCAGTCCAAGCTCGAGGGACATGTCGGGGATTTGCTCCAGGTTACAACGGTGATGGACACGCCTATCACGATGGACGCGGGCCTCGGGATGACTCTCTCCGGCACCCTCCACGCGGAGCTTAAGCGGACGTTCGATCCAATCCGTGGCATGATTGTCGAGTCGAAGGGACCGGTTGTGGTCGCTCTGCGCGGTACTGTCGGCGGCGAGGGCGGGACGCCTGTCTCCGTCAATTCCACCTTCCAGATACAGATGAAGCGGGTGCCCCAAGAGAGCGCAAACTGAAGGGCGCTCGCAGGCCCGCTCAGGCACAGAGTCTTTCGGTGAAAAAGCGCAGGAATCGGTCCCGTTCCACGCGGATACAGACATCGGCGTTCGGTTTTTCACCTTCCCGCAGTCGAGTGAAGCCCTCATTGTCCACCTGGACATGGCGGGCCTTTGTCGTCACCAGTGACGGGTCAACTGCAATGCTGATGGCCAAGGGGTCATGCAGTATGGGTGTCTCGCGCGGCCACAACTGCAGCATCGCCATGACCGCCTCGACGAGGGGAGTGCCGGCGGCCTCGATGACGCGCAGGTATTGCGGCTCAAGCCGGCAGAGCATCGTAACGTCAAGACCCACCATCGTCAGCGGCAATCCGGCGTCGAAAACCGCTTGAGCTGCGGGGACGTCGCACTTGATATTGTATTCCGGGCGCAGCTCTCCGGCCTCGGGCGAGCATCCTCCAATCATCCCCCCCATGATAATAAGCTGCTTGAGCTTGGCCATTGTCTGCGGCGACCGCCGAACCGCCTCGCCGAGATTGGTCAGCGGCCCGTACGCAATCATAGTGATGTCCCCTGCGGATTCGTCAAGCGTCCGCAGAATGAACTCCACTGCGCCCTCTTCGATTGGCTGCGTGTCCGAGTAGTCGGCGGCGAATGGATACTGGTTCGGCTCCGAGTCCGCGCCCGGGGCCCCTACCGCCACCGGAATGTCGTCGCGGCCGGCAGTATGGAGGAGCTTAAGTGCCATCTTGGCCCGCTTGTCGGTCGGGCCGTAGGCGGTGGTCACTCCGAGGATTTCAAGTTCCGGGCATTGCAGGGCAAGCGCGAGGGCAAAGGCGTCGTCAATGTCGTCTCCGATGTCGGTATCGAGCAGAACCTTGCGACGGGCAGCCATTTGCGAGGCCTCCGTTCGTGTTGACCGGCATTAACTCGAAGGTTTCTCACTTCGCCGGCCATTTTCGTAATGACGTCGAACCACTTCCATCCCCGCTTAGTCTATTCCTTCCGTCGCGCATTCCTTGACAAAGCAGGGCCGCCGGTTTAGAATCGCCGCAACTCACGGCTGCGACCATATTCGAGGCTGGAAGGCGACTTCTCTGATGGTTATCTCCTACCTGCAGCGCTACCGGCTACACCTGTGGATGGCCCTTCTACTCAGTGTTATGGGCGTTGGAAGGCTTTGGGCAAGTGAGGCCAGGATTACCACAAACGTTATCCCCGCCCCTCGGGAGGTCAAGGCGAGCACCGGCCCCCTGGTCCT
>JALGUK010000232.1 GCA_029820875.1 Candidatus Zipacnadia bacterium | reverse complement strand
TACTTACATGAACTGGGAGCGCGGCCAGCCCTTGCTTGCTCAGCTCATCCGGGTTACGCCCAAGGGGATACGTCCCATACCAAATCCGCACCAGCCCGAGTACCACATGCCGTGCAGGGGAATGAAGATGAGCCGGTGAAACTGTACTGTGAGATGGTGCGGGAATTAGGGGGGAGCACTCCATGCACTTCCCGAACGTGTGGCCCTGAGGAATAAGAGAGACAGATGAACGCGATATTTCGCCGGATGGCGCTACTTGCTGTGGTAGCACTGGCCCCAGTGGTTGCTTTGCCTGCTGCAGGTGGTGTCCCGAAGCTTGGTCGCACCCGCGCCACGTTCCGCGCGGACGGAACACTCCTTGTCAATGACAGGCCTGTCTTCCCCATCGGAATCTGCATGCAGGGCTATCGCGGGAAGCACCTCGCACGCGCCCGCGAAGCGGGGTTCAACATGGTTCTTTCGCGAAGGGTTTTATGTGCTGGGTGCTCACTACCTGTGGGCGACGTTCGCCGGCGCCGCTTCTAATATGGACCTTACCGCCAAAGAGCGCGAAGGTCTGCAACTGGCGCTGCAGTATCGCGACCACGGCCGCACACCGCTTGAGAACCTGGAAAAATTTGACAACCGCCCTGAGTTCATCGGCTGGTACATCGCCGAGGAGCCGCCGGCGAAGTATGTCGAGCCGCTGGAGTTCATGTATGAAATCTTCAAGTCCAACAGCCCGGACCACATCGTCTGCTTGCTCAGCGCCGACGCTGTGTGGTACCATGTCTTCTCCAATGCGACCGATGTGCTGATGATTGACCAGTATCCATTCCGAGGGCCGCGTTCGCAGCCGCTTGTCAATGCCTACATATGGACGCGCAAGGCTGTCGAGGCTATGAACGGAAAACCGGTCTGGTTCCTGATGCAGATATTCAACTGGGCCGGCTATGACCCTAACGTAGATGAAGAACTGACCCTCGCGCAGATGCGGCAGCAGATGTACCTGGCGCTGATTGGCGGCGCAAAAGGCATTTGGATGTGGAATTACGCCCTGCTTGTGTGACGGCCGTCCGACCGCGGCCCTGCGCCTGGAGTGGAAGAGGCCTGACGCGGTCTATTACAGGGCGCTGGAGCACTACGGGAAGGTCTACCTTCTGGTCGCGAACATCGGGGACAGCCCCGCCCAGGCGGGCGCTATGGGAACCAACTACGGCAACTTCAACGCCTATGACGTGTCGGTTATGATCGGGCGAAATGAGCTAAGCTCCGAGCAAAATGCGCCTGATGCCCCTCCGACAATCACGATAGCGCCACACAGCGCAGGTGTGTTCCTGCTGGAGCGGAGGCCGGTGCAGGAACAACGGAAAAAGTAACATCTAAGGAGGCTGCAATCATGAATACTCAATACCTGTGGATGCTCTTTGCCGGAACGGCAATCGTACTCCTGAGCGCGACGGGTGCCCCCGCCGCGGGCATGGCCGGGGGAGATGTGCTCATGGCGTGGGAGTTCAACACCGGCGGCGACCTGCAGGGCTGGGTGACCCACAACCACCTGCGGGATGTGCAGGTCGCCGACGGAATGCTTTCGGTCACTGTGCAGGACTGGGATCCGTTCGTTACGCACGAGGTTTTTAGGACTCCTCTTGTCGCGACCCCGACCCAGGTAATCGAAGTCCGCATGATGTCGCCGGTCGAGGGCACAGCGGAGTTCTTCTGGACCAACACGACCGAGACGAAATATGAGGGGTTCTCACCGGGCAAGGAAACGATGTTCCATGTCAAGCCCGGCTGGCATGTCTACCGCCTGCGTCCCTTCTGGCAGGCGGAAAAAAAGATTATCAAGTTGCGCCTTGATCTGCCGGGCATCAAGAAGGGCGACGAGCCCGAGCGAACCTATCAGATAGACTATATCCGCATTATCGAACTTGGAGCGGCAGAATCCGTACCTGCGAATTGGACGTTTGCCCGTGGTTTGGAGGGTTGGCACCTTGAGGGGGAAGGGCACCTACGTGCAGGTGGCGGCTGGCTTGTGGCGGACCTCGAGGCCGGCGACCGGCTTGTTGCCCCGACTATAAACGTGGACGCGGAGCGGGATGTTTTCATCGGTTTCGTCATGGCCGTTGACCGCGGGAAGTCCGCGCGCGTCTTATGGGCGAGCGACGGGCGCAACGGCCTGCAGCACCTGGACTTCCCCGTCATCGCGGACGGGAAGCCGCACGTGTACAATGTTCCGATGGGCGAAGACCGTGGCTGGGCGGAGAAAATCATTTACATCGCGTTGCAGCCCTCATTGGATGCGGCCTGCGACGTGAAGCTCGACTGGCTGCGCACCGCTGCGGACCCGGTTGGCCCTCCTGAAGTCCAGGTGCGGCGTTTTCTGCTGTCCGATGCCCTCCCCCGGACAGGGCGGCCCTGCGAGGTGACCGCGCAGCTCGCCAACCGCGGCGGGGAAGCTGCCAAGGGCTTGCAGGTCGAGCTGCTTCTGCCCAAGGGTGTTAAGATGGCGCAGGGGGGAGCGCGGGTCCGGAGAATCAGCGTTCTTGACTACTGGGAGCCCCAGAATCTCACCTGGCACGTGGTCGGCTCCGAGCCGGGGCGGGTGCGACTGCGGCTGCGCGTCTCCGGCGACGTCTCCGCTCACGCCGCGGTGACGGATACTCTTCTGCCGCCGTTGAACCTGCCGAAGGCCGACTATGTGCCCCGACCGGTCCCAGTGGGCGGCGACTATGACGTCGGGGTGTATTACTTCCCCGGATGGAGCAACTGGGCCCGTTGGCAGCCTATCATGGACTACCCCGAGCGCAAGCCGATTCTGGGCTGGTATCGGGAAGGCTCTCCGGAGGTCGCCGACTGGCACATCAAGTGGGCGGTCGAACACGGGATAACCTTCTTCTGCTACGACTGGTACTGGAACCAGGGCAACCAATCGCTTACCCACGCATTGCACGACGGCTACTTCAACGCCCGCTACCGGAATCTGCTCAAGTTCTGTCTGCTGTGGGCCAACCACGCGGGGGCCGGACAACACACACCCGAGGACAATGTCAATGTGTGCAAATACTGGATTGACAACTATTTCAAGCGGCCGGAGTATTTCAAGCTCAACGGCCGCCCACTCGTGGTGATTTTCTCCGTCGGCTCGATGAAACGCGACCTGGGCATTGACGGCACGCGCGAGGCCATTGAGCTGTGGCATAAGATGACACGCGAGGCCGGAGTGGGAGAAATACTCGTAGCCGGTTGCGGCTCGCCGGGTCAACTTGAGGAAATGAAGCAGATGGGCTTCGACGCGGTCACCGGCTACAACTGGCCGAGATGTGGTGTGGGCGGGCGCAACTACGTGCCCTATATCGAGGTCGCCCGCAAGCAGTTCGACCTATGGTGGATGCCGATGGCGCAAAAGAATCTTATGCCGGTAATCGTGCCGACAAGCCCGGGCTGGGACTCGCGGCCTTGGCAGAAAGACCGTGCATTCGTATTGACTGACCGCACCCCGCAGGCGTTTCAGGAGCACCTGCAGCTCGCCAAGCGCTTCATAGACGAGACAGGCCAGCCCAAGGTCGCCCTGATTGAGGCATGGAACGAGTGGGGCGAGGGTTCGTACTGCGAGCCGCACAAGGAGTATGGGTTCGGGCACCTCGACGCCGTCCGGAAGGTCTTCTGCCCCGATGCCGGTCCGCACCAGGACTATGGCCCGCAAGATGTGGGCCTGGGGCCGTATGACCTGAAAACGCCCAGTCTGACCAAGACCGCCTGGGAATTCAATACCGATGGAGACGCCGAGGGTTGGGGGCCGATGATGGGGCTAACTGACTTCAAGGTAACTGGCGGCGCAATGCACGCCCGCGCGACCTCCAACGATCCGGCGTTCTCATGCGGCGTGAGGTTGCGGGCGGCGAAAGTCTCCGCCATCGAAGTGGCCATGGCGGTTCGCGGGGCCGCAAGCGACGACCTGGTCCATCTCTTCTGGGCATCCAACTTCCAGGGGGTCAGCGAAAGCACCAGCCTAATAGTCCCTATCGTTACGGACAGCAAGATGCATATCTACAGGTTCGATGTCAGGGAAAACCCCCTGTGGCGGGGCATTATCAAGCTCCTGCGGCTCGACCCCTGCGTTACCAAGGACGCACTGGTCGAAGTTGATTACATAAGGGCGTTGCCCTGAGGCTCTTCCCGGTGTCCGAGCAATGCTTGGAACAACACGGCTGCTGCGAGCGCACAGGCGGCCCCATACACGAACGGGACGATCGGATAGAGCATCTCGCTGCTTATGTCGGTCAGGAAGCTAACCACACCCAGTACAATCACGTTCCGCCCCAGTCCCTCAAGCAACCTCGAGCGGCGTCTTGTTTGCATTGCGAGAACTCCCGCTTAAGAATGCTCGCACCTCAGCCGCTGCAACGCGAGAGGTGCGAAATCAGGTATATAGGCATGATTCCGCGGTCATGTATATGTCCCTCTACAGCCGCGCAAGGCGCCTCTGGTTAGGCGGTAAGTTGTCGCCCTGGAGGCGATGTGCTATAATAGCCACAAGTCCGGTCTTTTGTCGGCCGGGGCGACTGAGGTCGCCAATGAAGGGAACGCTGGGATTGTACGAGCAGCTCGTCGAGTTCTGGTTCGATGCGGCACATTCTTTACGCGGATACGAAGGGACGTGTGCCCGTCTTCACGGCCACGGCTACCGCGTGCAGGTAGCTTTGAGGGGAGACCGTCTCGATGATGCCGGGATGCTTATGGACTTCCGGCAGGTGAAGGCAGTATGTCGCGATGTTCTTGACAAGTTTGATCATGTCTACCTGAATGAAGTGCCACCCTTTGACAAGATAAATCCGACTTGCGAGAATATCGCCCGTCACCTTTACGGCGAGCTTGCACAGGCGCTTACAAACGGACGCGTCCGCGTAGCACGCGTTACGATATGGGAGACGCCGACGTCGGCAGTTACTTATGC
>JALGUK010000231.1 GCA_029820875.1 Candidatus Zipacnadia bacterium | reverse complement strand
TTGCAGCACTGACTACAACCAGGAGCGAGATAGCAGCGGTTGCAACGGCAAAAACGCGACGCATCATTTTCCCCTCCACAACGCAGTCTCTGTTGCGCTACGGCTATAGACGCTGCCTAAGACGTTTCGGTTCACCGGTGCAAGGGCAAAGGGCGCTTGACTTCAGTACAACTCAGGATTCCGATACTCCAGGCCCACGCTCGGATTCTGGGCGCATCCGATGGGAATCCTCTTGCCGAGGTTTCCGAAGCATTTTTCGTCGCACTTGACACATTCTATGATTTCATCCTCACGCCCCTGCAATACCTTCTCAGGCAAGAACGCATCTGCTATCAATGACCGCCCTATCGCCACCAGGTCGCACTTCCCGCCCTGGAGGGCCGCCTCAGCCACATTAGGATTCTCCATCTTACCCACAGCGATGACCGGTACCCGCACTGCCTTACGAATCGCCGCCGCGTGGTCGCAGTGCTCGCCCTCGGGGCTGGTACTGGGGGAGATGTCGAGCACATCAACGCCGACTCGCACAAGCTCCTTGCAGAAGACGATACTGTCTTCGAGGGTGTAGCCGCCCGGGTCCTCCTGTGCCGGCGTGTGTCGGTACAGGATGGGGTAATCGTCGCCTGCGGCCTCCCGGCAGTGCTTCACCACTTCAAGGCCAAGCCGCATACGCCGCTTGAGGTCGCCGCCGTAAGCGTCATCGCGGCGGTTAGAGATAGGGGAGAAGAACTGGTTGAGGAAGAATCCGTGGGCACCGTGCGGCTCGACGGCGTCAAATCCTATGTCCTTGCAAGTGCCTGCGGCGCGTTCCCACCAATCCAGCATCTCACGCAACTCCGCCTCGGTCGCGGCGGGGGTGTTATCCACCTGTGAGGGCGCCACCGCCTTGCCGTCCGGGGTCTCCGCCACCTGGAAGAGCTGGATGGCCGCCGCTGCGCCGCGCTCGTACAATCCGGCGTAATCCCTCGACGAACTCCGGTCTTCGGAACTTGTAAGTGGAGGTCCCCTCCAGGATAATCAGCCCTGCGCCGCCCTTCGCGCGCGCGATGTACCAGTAGTATCCCTGCTCGCTGGTCAGGTCCATCGCAGTTACCATAGGCGGAAGGACGATGCGGTTGCGAAGGCGCATGCCCTTGGCGCTAAATGGCGAGAAAAGGGTCGGATAGGTGCGGAGTCCGGGCATGTTGGTCATCACGTTTCCTCCCTGCTGTGAGGAGGGGCCAAATGGAGCTAAGGGTTCTGCACGGCCCATGTCATTGCGCTGCGACCGGTATCGCGGCCGCCTGGCCAATAGTACATCAAAAATCACTCGGTACCGCGGGCGTCTCGCCCGCGACCTACTCGTCGCCTGCCTCGTTTTCATCTCCGCGAGGGCATCCTGAATCGCCGCCAATTCGTCGTCCGTGATGCCCCACAGCTTCGCGGCGGCCTTGTCAATCTCCGTCTCCAGCGCCGCGACGGTGTCCAGGTCGCCGTTCGCTGCTGCGGCGTGGGCCTGTTGGCTAAGCTCGGCCAATAGCCCGTGCCGTGAATCGTCGAAGGGCGGGACCCCAACTCGCCGCAGGAAGTTTGCGGAAGCGTGGAGGTAGGCGAGGGCACCGTAGTAGGCCCGGACGGGCGCGCTGTTCAGAAGCGCACACAGATAGAACGCCTCCTCACCGCGTTGACATGGCACGTAGTAGGCAGTCTGGTCGGCCAGCACCGGGCGGCCGGTGGCATCGCAAGTCACGACTGCGGCGTGTAGACGGGTCGCGACCTGCCCTCCCCAGAGCACCTTGAACGGACTGAAGTTGTCCGCGTTCGTGTTGCCCAGGATGTAGAACTCGCGTCCGGCGCGGAGCTGTCTGTACCCGCTACGCGCCAGTAGTCGCGGCTTGAATCGGCGCAGATAGCTGTAGGTCTTGGGGTAGTCGCGCCTCATCACCTCCTCCTCGATCGCGAGCCAGCCCCCCTCTGCCGTGTGAGGGTAGATGATGTGAACGGACGGCTGGGCGCACCATGCGAGCACATCCCGGCCGCGGACGAGGGGGTAGACCAGGTCCGCCTCCACAACGGCTTCCACGCGCTCGACCTTGATCTTGCCGACACTATGCCGGTTTGAGACCAGCATCTCGTCATCCCCGACGGGCATGATCGGGTCCACCCAGTATACTGAGTTCAGCCACGTGCAACACCCCGCTCGCGCCGTCAAATCGCTGTGACCCGTCAGTTTGCGAAGGGGGACGAGGACGGCGGCGGGTGCCGTGAACCATGCGGACGCTCCGTCCACCGGGCTCACCGGGGCTGCCGCCAATAGCTCTCTGGCCGTACAGGCGTACACCTCGACCAGGGCCGAATCGGGCGACACGGGGGACTTGCCGCTCTTCCGCCAAACGACATACGGCACCGGGTACTGGGTAGGATCGCACGCCAGGCGGCAAACGAATACCGCGGTCCGGTTCGTCGCCCCCTCGAACGGTTGTAGTGCTGAAAGGTCGTCCACATGAAGACAGTCAATGTACGTGGACGCATCGATCTGGAAGCGTCTGAACACCTCAGCCCCCACGGTCTTGAACAGGGCTTGTGTTATCACGAAGCCGAGCTTTGCGCCAGGCTTCAGGTAGGCATCCGCGCAGGCATACGTGAAGAGGGTCGACAGGTCCCGCTTTTGCTTGCCCAGCTCAAACTGCTTCCCGCCTGAATGGGCAGCCAAGCCATAGTGCTCCCATACCCGGCTCCGGCAAGCTCTCCCAGTTGACCCACGGCGGGTTGCCCGCCACGTAGTCCACGCGGCCGATGAACAGCGGGGCGAAGGCGTTCTTGATGATGCGCGCCCAGATGCCGTTCTGGTTGCCCGCGTCCAATTGCCGCAGTTGCTCGTAGAGCGCGCGATGAAGGTTGGCGTCCTCGAACGCGATGCCCTTGTTGGCGCAGTAGTCCACGAACTCTTCGGTCTCGTACCCGTTGCGGACGCAGAACTCGAGCGCCTCGGCATAGGCGCCCATCGTCTCGCGGTCACGCGCCACATCCGTTGGGATGTGGAACTCCCCAGCCGCCGTTCGGATGATGCGCCGGTCAGTACGTTCCCCGACGAGCAGCCCTCCGTACTCCGCTGGCGTCATGATGGAGTCACACAGGTAGACCGGAAGCTCCACCTGGCCCGCGTGACGGAGGAGGTCTCGGAGGGCCATGAGGTAGTTGGTCCGTGCGGCCATGACCGCGAGGGGGTTGAGGTCAAACCCGATGATGTTGCTAAGGATCTTCTTGACCAGTTCGTCCTCGCGATAGCCGCAGTCGGCGCGGTGTTCGTCAAACCACGCCTTCACGCGGTTGATGGCCATTACCAGGAACGTGCCGGACCCGCAGGCGGGGTCAAGCAGCCGCTTGTCCGGGTCACCGTCATAGCCAAGTTCGTTCAGGACGTGCTCGGCGAGCCAGTCGGGAGTATAGTACTCGCCGAGGTCGTGGCGCACGGACTTGGGGAAGAGGTTCTGATAGAGCTTTTTCAGTAGGTCCCGGCTCTCGGCCGGATCCACGCTCAGGGTGTCCGGGTCGAAGTCATCGAACGCATCCACCAGGCCTCGCACGGCGCCCTCAATGGTCTCGTCCCAGGCCGAGAGGTACCATGAGAACAGGTCACCCTCCAGGAAGTTGGTGATTCCCATCTGCGACCAGATGCCGCCCTGTTCGAGCTTCGCCATTTCGTCGCGCAAGGCGGCAGACGTCGGCGCCGACCGGCACTGCTTGAGCACCGATAGGCCTATCGGTGAGAACGAGGATGTGATCTGAGCCGCCAGGAGCTTCATAAAGATGGCGTAGTAGGTATGCACCGCGAAGAGCAGAGGCGCAGGTTGGGCGCGTCGCACACCGTAGTGGTCGCCGAGCTTCTGGATCTTCGCGCTCCGACCCTCGACATCATAGCCGCAGACCTCGCCGAAGAGGAGCTTCCACTGGTTGAAGAAGGTCAGGGCCTTCGGGGCCTCCATCTCGGCGATGGCGTCATAGATGCTCCGGACACCCTTCTGGGCAAGGTGGCTCTCGGAGCCGAACACCTCGGCCAACTTCTCGGGCGTGAAAGACGAGGCACGGGCACCCAGGGAGACCAAGGCGCGCAGCAGTCGGGTGACCGTGTGTGGTGTCACCGGCTGGGGGCGCTCGACTTCGAACTTCTTTCTGCGTTGGCGTACGAACACGAAATGGTTGCCATCGCAGCCGACGGCGAAGATGCGCTTGGGGTCTATGCCCTCTTCCTTGCGGAAGTCACGGAAACGCTGCTTAATCTGCTGGACCACGGCCTGCGTGCCCGCCGCGTCAAGGCTGTCGCCGATGCGACCGGTGCCATGTGGGGCCTTGTACTCAATGATCACGCCGCCGTACTTCGAGTCGACTTGTCCGCCAGCCAGGCCGTACTCATGGCGACCCTTGACCTGGATTCCGGCATCGCTCAGGAACCAGTCAATGAGAGTGTTGACTCCGTGGCGCAGGTCCTCCTCAGACTGTGCGTCACGCGCGATGCCGGGTATCAGCTCCGCTACTCTATCAGCGTGTGTTTGGATGCACTCCTCGATGGTCAATGTCCGACCTCATCCTTCCACGGCTTTTCAGACTTGTTAGTCGGGGGCTTAGTGTTCCCTTCGTACACACCCGACGGTAGGTTCCTCGTTGCGCTCGGGATGACAACATCCTCTAACGGGATTGTGATACAGGTGCATCGCGTCGCCCTCACTCCTCCACCAACACCTCCAACTCCCGCAGCCGCCGCGACACCTGCTCGCCGGTCATGCTTCGGAACCGCTCGGGCAGAAGGCGCTTCGAAGAACACTCGTGCACCGCCAGTAGCTCCATGTATTCGACCATCGTCTCGTCGCGCGTGGGGATGAAGTCGGCCAAGGCGGCACGAAGGTCCTCCTCTGTTACCTTCTCGCGTCCCGCATCCTGCGCGAACTCGTTGGCCTTCAGCACGACGGCCTCTATCTCCGCGCCCGAGTAATTCTCCGTCGCCTCGACGGCGAACTCGAGTGACTCAAGCTCGTACTCGATAGCGTTCTTGCGGAACATCGCCTCGAAAATCTGCCTGCGGCCGTCTGCGGTCGGGGGGAAGAACGGGGCGCGCAGGTCAAACCGGCCGGGACGCTTCATGGCGGCGTCCAAAAGGTCCGGACGGTTGCTGATGCCCACCCATAGAATCCGTCCGCGGTGCGTGGTGTCGCCCATGAAGCTGATTATCATCGCGAACACTCGGTTGCTCGTGCCGCTGTCGCCCTCGCTCTGCCGCTGGCCGACTGACTGGTCCATCTCGTCAAGAATCACAATCACCGGCGCGAGAGCCTTGATGATGCTCAGGATTTTCTCCAGGTTCGCCTCGGTGGCGCCGACCCATTTCTCCCGGAAGCTGCCAAGCTTGAGGCAGTTGAGGCCGCAGTCGTGCGCGAAGGCCTCGGCCAGGAATGTTTTACCCGTTCCAGGCGGGCCGACACAAAGGATGCCCATCGGCACCCGCTTGCGGTCGCCCTCACGGATGGCCTTCGCGACCCGCATGAACACCTGTTTGGTCGTGTCGAGGCCCCCGACGAGGTCCATTCCGAACTTCGGCTCGATGAATTCCACGATACCCGCGCACTCCGCCTCGATGATTCGCTTTTTCTGCTCGCGGATGAGGTCGAAATCCACCGGGGCACCGCTCTGCTCGGAGAGCCGGAATACGGAGTCAATGTGGACGAGGTTCAGGCCGGCGGTCGTCGCGGCAAGTTGCTCGGGAGTCATCTGGACCTTGGCTGAGCCGGTTCCAATGCGGTGCTTGATATACACGAGCCGCTGGTCGTAGTCCGGGAAGGGTATCTCGACGGTTTGCAGCCTGGAGCTGCCCCCGCGCAGGCGGGCGTTGACCTCGGAGAGGTTTCCGGCAATCATCAGGACCACGCAGTCGCGCCTTGTGATACGTGGATCCGAGGCCCACCGCTGCAGGGTCACGAGGTTGGTGCGGTCGGTGGGATTCATGAACGCCATATCCGCCGAGGGGACGATGGTATCGGCGTAATCAATGACCACCATAACGCGGTTTTCGACGGTCATAATCTCCTCGAGAAGCGGCAGCACCTTCGCCGGCTCGTGGGGAAGTGCGCGGCTGAGCCGGGGGAGGCCGTCAATGTTGCGTTTTACGTCCATAACGCGGAAGAAGCGGTCACGCATGGTTTCGTCGGCGAATGTGATGCCCTCGCTGATATTGTAAAAGATGACGATGTTCTTCTCCCACGACAGTGCGCGGATGAGGAACTCCCTCAGCGGCAGGAACTGCTCCTTAAACGGAATCAAGTCGCGGGTATTGGAGTGCAGCAGGAACTGGCTGGCGACTCCCGCGAGATAATTCTCCCGCATCTCCTGCGCCCACGGTGGCAGGCCCAGGTCGCGGTCCTCCTCAACCGAGGGCTTGGTGGCTT
>JALGUK010000230.1 GCA_029820875.1 Candidatus Zipacnadia bacterium | reverse complement strand
GGGCGTGGAATAGTCCACCACCCTCCCGCCCCAGACCCGCCACTTACCGTCAACCTCCTCCGGCCCATTGAAGCCCTGCCAGTAGCTGATATTGCCGACCGGAAAGTCCACGCCCTCCACGTTTACCACATCACCCTCGACGTGCCACATCTTATGGTGCAGCAGGTACCGCTTCCCAATCGGGTCCCAACATGCACAGTTCACATCGCTGGGCACATCGAAGACGGGGTTATGCTCGTAGTTGACCCAGTGGATTCCGTCGGATGAGAACGCGGCGCACAGTCCGGCGAAATCGGCCATGCCCTTCGAACTGATATCCCAGTACAGCATCTTGTACCGCTTGCCCGGGTCCGGATCCCACGGGGTATATATCACGCTTGGCGAGTGCGGTTGCCGGTAGTTGGGCAAGCCGCTGCCCAAAATCACGACGTTGTTAGGCTCGGTAAGACGCGGGTCGTCCACGACATTGAACTCGGGCCGTTGCCACTCAATGCCGTCCTCGGAGGTCGCATACAGGGTGAAGTAATCGGGACGCCCGCCGACATAGGTGTGGTACCACATCTTGAAGATGCCGTCGTCCTCGTCCCGAAGGACAGTCCCGTACAGATACGGCCCGCTACCCTCCCACGGCTTTTCCTTGACCATGATCGGGTTGCCCTCGTACTTTTCTGCCGGATGCGCTACGCGTTTTAGGCCTCTCGTCTCTTCGATTACACGATTGTCGAAGAAAAGCTGACGATAGTGCCCAATTTCTATCGGCTGACTTCTAAGGGGCATGCTCACCGCAGAAAGCGCGATTACTGCAAACACTCCGGCATGCCAGCTCATTCAAACGCCTCCCTATAAGGTGATGGCAATCGGCTGCTAGCCCTGTTATTCGCTTAACCTTCCAGCCCCCAGAGCGCAAGTCCTCCCAAGCATTTCGGCCGTCACTGACGAGCAAGCAAAGGAACTCTTGCACCATAAAGAGAAGATAACCGCCACGACGAGAAGTCCATATACGGAAAGCGAGAGCCGGAAGGGAGTCAATAGCGTTGAATTCAAGGGCTGCGCTACAGAATCTGGTCGAGAACATGAATACCGCCGCCGAGACCGTGAAAGAGCCACTGGAGCGGTTCAGGGCGGAGGTGGAGTTCGCGTCCCGCCTGGCCCGACACCGGTCTGACAAGACATCCGAGTGGGAGGCACTGATTCAGCAAGTGGTGGAGAAGGTGGTCGAGGGCATCCGGTCCAGCCGCTCGGACACACAGGCGCTGGTCGAGGAGGCGGAGTCGCTTCTTGCACCACTGGGTAAGGCCGCCAAGGAATACACGATTTACTGCTGCGGCCATGCGCATATAGACATGAACTGGATGTGGACCTGGCCGGAAACCGTTGCCGTCGCGCATGACACGTTCGTCACCATGGATAAGCTGATGGACGAATTCCCCGAATTCCACTTCTCTCAGAGCCAGGTATCCGTCTATGACGCTATGCGCAGGTACGCCCCGGAGGTATTCGAGCGCATCAAGCAGCGGGTGGCCGAGGGCCGGTGGGAAGTCACAGCGAGCCAGTGGGTGGAAGGGGACAAGAACCTCGCAGGCGGGGAGATACTCTGCCGTCACCTGCTCTATACCCGCCGCTGGTTCAAGGAGAACATGGGCATCCCCTACGATAAGGTCAAGATTGACTGGGAGTGCGACACGTTCGGCCACGCCTGGACCCTTCCGGGGATATTGGCCCGCGGCGGCGTCACCCGGTATTACCATCATCGCAGTTCCGCAGAGCGCTATCGCAGCGTCGCGTCAGGGGAGCTGTCACAACTTTACTTGTGGGAGGGTAAGGACGGGTCCCGCGTGCTTGCCTACGACGACTCCCCCAACGGCTACAACTGCGAAATAGAGCCGCGGATGACCAGCAGGCTCTTTGACATCGAGCGACACACCGGCCTGAAGGTGCTGCTATGGGTCTATGGTGTCGGCGACCACGGCGGCGGCCCGACCCGACGGCACCTTCGCGCCGCGAGACGGATGAGCAAGTGGCCTATCTGGCCCAACATAAAGCTCGCCACGACCGACGAGTTCTTCAGCGCGGTCGAGGCCCAGCTCGACCAGCCTGGAGTGGAAATCCCCATCTGGGACAAGGAACTCAACTTCGTATTCGAGGGATGCTACAGCTCCCAGAGTAAAATCAAGTTCGCCAACCGGAAGGGAGAAAACGAGCTTGTCGAGGCGGAGATAGCGGCCCTCCTGGCTCATCGCAACTGCGGGATGCCCTATCCGCACGAGGACCTGAGGCCAAGCTGGCAACGGGCGATGTTCCTGCAGTTTCACGACATTCTCCCCGGTTCCGGAGCGCCGGAGATGCGCGAACATGCAATGGGCCTGTTCCAAGAGACGCTGGCGCGTACCGGAATGATTAAAACCCGCAGCCTGCGGGCGATAGCCGACAAGGTGGACACCTCCGCCCTTGCACCCGCTTCGACCGCAGGCGACGGGAGCCTGGGCGCGGGTGTGGGAGAGGGTGCTGGGTGGGGTGGTGTCTCGACGCTCGGGCGGGGAACCTCGGGCGCAGAGTCCTTTGTTGTCTTCAACCCTGCTCCGTTTGCACGTGATGAGCTGGTCCAACTGAAGATATGGAACCGCGAGCTCGGTGGGTCGGTCGTAATCCGCGACAGTGACGGGAACATGGTGCAGGGACAGGTGCTCGAAACCGGCAATTACTGGGGCCATCGGTTCGCTACGGTTGCGTTCCCGGCCCGCAATCTCCCTCCGTTGGGCTACCGTGCCTATGCAGCAGAGCCGGGGACCGGCGAAGCCGGTGGGGTGTATGTCCGCGAGACCGGGCGGCCGGTTTACGGGCTGGGATATGTCGGTGCACAGCTTGTAAACCCCGTAGTGATGGGCAATCAGCACATGGAGCTTGTAGTATCCGCCGAGAGAGGCGGCATCGTCAGCCTAAGGTGCAAGGAAACAGGGCAGGAGCTTGTGCCCGAGGGAGCCGTTCTCGGCGCGCTCGAACGAGAGCAGGAGGCCCCGCACGGGATGACCGCCTGGCAACTCGGGACGATAGTCGGGAGGGCGAAAGTTCTCGAAAACGCCCTGCTGGAGGTCCTCCAGAACGGCTCGCAGGTCGCGGCGGTGCGCCTGACCGCGAGACACAATGATTCTGAGTACCGCCTGATTATCGCCCTGGCAAGCGGCAGCCGGCAGGTGGAGTTCCTGCTCGACGTCAACTGGCTGGAGCGCGGCGAGCCTGAGACGGGAGTCCCCACACTCCGGGCCTGCTTCCCTCTCGCCGTCGAGAACCCCCAAGCGCACTTCGAGATTCCCTGCGGCCTTATCCAGCGCCCGGCCGACGGTGAGGAGGTCCCGGCACTGACCTGGGCCGATCTGTCGGGCGATTCCCGGGGAGCCACCCTCGTAAACGACAGCAAGTACGGTCATAGCGTCTCCGAAGACGAAATCAGACTGACCCTTCTTCGTTCCAGCTACGACCCCGATCCGCTTCCTGAACTTGGACGGCATCAGATACGTTATGCCCTTGTGCCCCACACCGGGCCGTTCGACGGTGATTCCGGTTGGGACGACCGTGCACGAGGGCGACCTGCCGCCCGAGGCGTCTGCAATGGAGGTGCTCACGCCGAACGTGGTGCTCTCGGGGCTCAAGCAGGCCGAGGACGGCGATGCCCTGGTCGTGCGGCTTTACGAGTTGGAGGGCAAACAAACCGAGGCCAAGGTGCGGATGTCGTCCCTGCTTGTTGACCCGGACTCCGAGGCCACGGAGACCGACCTGCTCGAACAACCGCTTGCGCAAAGCTCCGCGAGGATGGAAGGGGACGTTCTGACGGTCAGTATCCCGCCCTTTGGGATATCAACGGTGAAACTCGGTGCCTGACGGAAACCATCGGAGGCTGCACCAACGCCTCCGATGTCTTCCTGATATAGGGCCGCCCTCATCCAGAGGGCGGCCCTTCGCATTTGGGCTGGCAAGGATTACTCCTTGATGCTGTCCGGCAGCGGCCGCTGATACTGAGGCTCCGAGATGATGTTGTGGACGGCATCCATCAGCTTGAGGCCTTCCTCGGTCGGGCGACCCCAGAGGTTCCGTCCGTAAATGGCTCCCTCGCCGCCGGCCTCCATGATGATTCTCGTCTGGTATTCGAGCACTTCCTGGGCGTTCCCCTCGATCTTGGGGCCTCCAGAGAAGATGACGAACGTCCTGGGCGCCGCGCCGATGACCATCTTGTACCGTTCGATGTGCTGCTCGGTCGTAAGCTGCACCGTCGGGTCCAGTTCGCCCTTTTCGTTTTTAGGCTCGTAGTCGAGGTACTTGATGGCCACCTTCGTCTTCTTGGCGACTGTCTCTATCCATTCTTTGTACGCGGCGAAGTTCTTCTCCGACACAGCTACCGGAGGCTTGGTCTTGCAGATGTCAACCCCGAGGTCCTCCGCCGATTTGACGGCATGGTGGACCCAGTAGAGGCTGTCGCCCTGGGTCTTGTTTACCATAGGTCCCCTGGGATAGGAC
>JALGUK010000229.1 GCA_029820875.1 Candidatus Zipacnadia bacterium | reverse complement strand
CAAAGTAGTCCTCGCCGCGTATTGGCTTCTGGCTGCAATGGGTGTTGGTACTGTCTTGGCTGATGTGCCGCTTGTCACGGACGGTCAGCCTTCCGCCGCCGTAGTGCTCTCCAGGAACGCATCAAGCGACGAGGTGCTGGCCTCACGTGTTATCCGTGACTACGTGCAAAGGATGTCCGGGGCACGCCTTCGCCTGCGGCGGCCGTTGCGGCTCACGCTCGCCCGCCGAGGGCTTCACTCTCGGATTCTCATCCTCGGTCCATCGGTTTCGATGCGGGACTGGCCGGCATTTGGCGTCCGCCCGGACCGACTGAGGCCCCAGGGGTTTGCGCTTGTAAGCGATGGGCGTCGCAACATCGTTTTGGCCGCCCGGGACGGGGCGGGTATCCGTTACGCGGCTTACACCTTGCTTGAGAAGCTCGGCGTCCGGTGGTTTATGCCCGGCGAGCTGGGCGAAGTGGTGCCGCAGACGAAGACTATTTCCATTGGAGCTATCAGGGAAGTACAGAATCCCGACTTCCTCGAGCGAAAGATGTGGATGGGCTGGTCGGACCGACCCCCGAAAGTCCGGCAGGAGCATGACCTTTGGTGTGAACGCAACAAACTCGGAGGGCTGGACCTGAGCATAGGGCACAACCTCGCGAACATCATCCCCCAATCCAGGTACTTCGCCGAGCACCCTGAGTATTTCCCATTAATTGATGGCAAGCGCAGCGTCGGCGGCGATTGGCAGCCCTGCACGTCCAACCCGGATGTGGTACGGCTCGTCTCCGAGGCGGCCATCCACTTCTTCGACAAACATCCCGACGCTCTCTGCTTCTCCATCAGCCCCAACGACGGGTACGGCTGGTGCATGTGCGACAAGTGCCGTGCCCTTGACCCTCCACAGTACCGTGACCAGCCCAGGAGGGGCAAGGCGAGGCGCATGGTCATCTTCGCCAACGCCGTCGCGAGACGGCTTGCCAAGAAGCATCCGGGCAAGTACGTCGCATTCTACGCCTATGCGGGGACAATCGAGCCGCCGACGGATGTGAAGGTCGAGCCGAACGTAATAGTCGGCATTTGTCACTACGGGCGTGTAGCGTGCTTTCTGCATCCCATAGATGACCCGGACTGCCCCATTAACTCGGCGTTCCGGGAGGTCGTGGACGGATGGCGCAAAATCGCCGACAAGCTGGTCGCGCGGGAGTACTTCACCGCGCTGTGGGAGCCGGCGAGCGGCCCGGCGGGGGTTGCGCGCGCCTTCACCCTTTTGCACGACATCCCCTGGTACCGGGACCACGGTTTCATCAGTCTCAACGCCCAGGCGGAGCCGGCGTGGGGCATGTTCGGGCTTAACTACTACATCACCGCCCGGCTCGCTTGGGATGCCGACCTGGATGCCGAGCAGCTTCTGGCGGATTACTTCACAAAGTTCTACGGTGAGGCGGGGCAGAAGATGCGGGAGTATTTCGAGTTTATGACCCGCCAGGCGGTCAGCCGCGCACACACCCCGCAGCCGATTCTGACCGACGATGACATCGCCCGCGGCGCTCGTCTGCTGGCCGCGGCGCACGCCCTGGCCCGGACCGATGTGCAGCGCAAGCGCATTGAGCTTTCGCTGGGCTACCTGCGGTACGTCCAGGCAGTCCGGCGTTTCGCTTCCAGTCCGGGTGAGGAGAGTTGGGCACAGATTCAGCGTGTCGGGGACTCGCTGAAGGGGTCGCTTGCCATTGACGACCGCTATCATCGTTATCTCTACGGAGGTCCCTACCGGCCGCGGCTTGGAGGAGGGGGGCGCTACAGGGGGGAGGCGCTTCAACCGAGCGACCTCGGACCGCCTCAAGAGCAGTCTCTCAACGTTGCTTTCCCCCTGCGGGGCCCGCACGGGTTGCTCATCTGGGCTGGCGAGGGAGAGGACGTGCAGGTTCGCCTGAGCTGCAAGCAGCTTGGCAGTTACTATGAGCCTCTCGCCTACGAACTGTATGGGCCAGGCGGCGGAATACTCGCCAGGGGAGCTGCCGGTGTCGGACAGACGTGCGACGTGCAGGTCGCAGCCGAGCGAGCCGGGATTTACAACCTCCTCGTTGGCGCAGGGAGCAATTGTGCATTGGTGGAGGCACGGAACCAGTACGTAGTGTTGAGGGGAAGCTCACTTCACTTCTTCGGCAAGGTGCCTCGCCTGTTCTTTTTCGTCCCCAAGGGCGTCAATAAGTTCGTGATAGTTATGCAGACGGAATCCCCGGGCGAGACCGGGAAGCTGCAAGTCTACAATCCTGCAGGGCGGAGGGTCTTCGTCGGCGAGACCACCGCGGCACCCGTCGTGAGAGCTGCAGCGGATGTCGGTGGCGAGGCAGGCGGGAAACCGTGGTCGTTGGAAGTGGTACCGGCCTCTGCGGGGGTCTGCGACGACATCTTCATCACGCTCCCACCGGAAATCCCGCCGTATCTTGCAACGGCACCCGAGCGGCTCCTAACACCGGAGGACTAACCAATCCCCTTGCTGACGCGTCGGACGAGGGGGATGAGTATTTGACGCAGCGGGTGATTGCGATTATCACAAGTTGCTCCAGGCCTTGACTTGGTATGCATTTTGTGCTACAGTCCAAACAATTAATGACTGATTCGAAGTGACGGCGTAGGTCCGTTGACCTGTTAAGGTCGCTCAACAGAGCGGCGAAGGTGTTCTCCGAGCAGTATTCGCAGTACGACAATGCAGCAGCATTCAACCGACTTGTCATTGCGGCGAGCAGACCGCGGATAGCGATAACAACGCCTGTTTTCGTCCCGTCTTGTACGGCTGGCGGGGCAAGGTGTTGCCAGCAATGAACGAAGGAGGAGCACCTATGACTAAGTTGTTGAGTTCTTCCTCGTCCAAGATTACTGCGTTATTCCTCTGCCTGGCACTTGTGTTTCCGCTCGTTGTTCCGGTTATCAGTATCGCTGTCCCTGAAGCCCGTCAAGGCGATTTCCGTGTGGCGTTAGGACGATGCACGGATGAGACTAAAGAAGCCCAGTTCGCCGAAACGGTGCAAGAGGAGCTCGCCTTAGCAATTTCCACAGCTCGGGGATGCGCATTGGTTCCCCGGGACGAATCCACTCCCGACCGCATTCTTGACGCACGGCTGGTCAAGACCAAGTTTTCTGAGAACGGACGCGCCGCTGCGGAGCTGGTACTCGAGCTGCGCGATGGCGCGGACGGACGCGTGGTTAAGAGGATGACCGTTGAGGGGAGCAGCCGCAGCCGTCCAGGCCTGGCCGCTCGTAAACAGGCGCTGGTCCGTGAGGCCATTGCGCAAGCCGCGGCGACGGGCGCGCGGGAAATGGCCGCCAAGCCCGTTTACGGCGTCACCGGGTTGCGCGAAAAGGAAGGGTATTGCCGAATCGTCGCCGGCACTGACGATGGCATTACCGAGGGGTCGCAGTTTGACATCTTCCGCGGCCAGCGGCAGATAGGAAAGGTTCAGGCGGTCGAGGTCGGGCGGATGGATTCGCTCTGCAAGATTATCGAACTCCAGGAGGGCATCACATTGCGCCAGGGGGACATGGCGGAGCTCTCCTATCGTGCCGCTCCGAAGCCCAAGAAGAAAAGGGCTAACTGGGAAAAGGCTCTGGGGATACTGTTCGCCGTCGGCCTTATCTACCTAATCGCCCGCAACAGCGGAGGGCATGGAGCCGCAGCGGCGGAGGCGGCATCCCGTCTGACGCTGACGGCTGACCCGGACAC
>JALGUK010000228.1 GCA_029820875.1 Candidatus Zipacnadia bacterium | reverse complement strand
GAAGATGTCCACCCGCTCCTTTCTGACCTGCGGGAAGAAGTAACACACCACGCTGCCTTCGGGACCCGTGCCGTGTTTCTGCCACCTGTGCCATTCGGGATGCGCCTTGAACCATTCGGATGCGAAAACCCCGCTATAGGCGCCCCCGTAGTGGCGCTGCATGGCCAGCCACGGCCAGATGCGCACGCCATACTCGTCGCGGCGGTCCAGAACCTCGGTCAGGGGACAGTGCTGATTGGTCATGTAATCCCAGGCCTGGAAGTGCGGGTACTTCTCCAGTGTCGCCGGGTCCAACTTGTCCAGCGGCACACAAGGCCAACGGGAGGTCTGGGGAAGATGGCTCTCGTACTCCACCCAACTTCGCCCGATGGACCATTCGAGGTCCCGCATCCCCAATTCGCCGTGGCCCTTTACGAGGGCGTCGAACTGGTCCACAGCCAGCCGACAGTCAGCTCCAGTATGGGCGAAGAAGTCGTGCCAGTCTGCCACGCCAGCAAGGCGCGTGGGCGGCTTGGAGGTCTCAGCTTTGAATTCCTCGACCGATTCCGGCGTGACAGGCACGAAGCGGAGCGAAGTGAGACCCTCGCCCTTGGTGCCGGATTGGAAGACGGCGACTTCGCTGTCCGTCATGTCGGTCGCGGTCAAGAAGACCCCGGCGCCGCGCCCGACTTGCCGGACAATCCCATCCTCGCCTGCGCGCACGTAGCACCTCCGCACTGCTTGTGCGAAGACAGCGTAGTGGCCTTGCAGACCCGGACGGAGAACGACGGGCTCCGCCCAGATGTCGCCTTGCCCCAACAGTTGCTGCCCGACCTCCCACTTGTCAGGGTCCGGTGGAGCGGAGGCCCACTGCGCCACTGCATCAGCAAAGTTGGAGATGATCAATTCCTCGCGGTCCGGGTCGCGCGTCAGTGTCCACGGGGCCAGTGGAGAGACCTGGACCGACGAAGGAGCGGGTTTGCGGCGGCGGTAGACCACAGAGGGGCCCTCATGGTCCTTTGTACCCTCGATTTCAGGACGCAACTCGATGCGGTAGTCGCCCTCGGCGTACCGGCTGACGCCCACCTTCTCGATCTTCCACTCGGGCCCTATGAAGACGCGGCGGCGATGGATTTTCTTACCGTCCGGCAGGCGCGTGATCAGCAGTTCGGCAGGGATGGGCGGGAGGTTTAGGTCCTTCTTCTGGCGGAACATCACCCGCACATCGTCAGGGTCGGAAAGGACGGCTGGGTCCAGCTTGACAAGCAGCGGCGGGTCCATCGGAGCGCCGCTTTCCGCATTCGGCTGCCAACCTCTGCCGCCGTCGTATCCGCTATTGTAGACATAGCGTTTCACATCTCCCGTCCAGAGCGCCTCACAATCAGGGGCACGGGCGGGACCTTGATAAAACCCGAATCTGGCGATTACCTGCCCGGTCGGTTCGTCGTTCAGAGTCAGCGTGAAGCGACAACCGCGCCGGTACACGACACCATCTTCGTAATCATACCGGGCCGGAACCGCGAAAGCGCCCAGGTCAAAGACGGCTTCGGGCAATTTGGGGGCAAGATCGGCCGCCTGTTCGTTCGAGCGGCCGTCGGGCAACGTTCGGACGAGTGTCGCGGTCAGCGCATCCCGATTCAGCGCATCAAAGTTGACTCGGAGCGTAAGGCGATTGGCCCGGCCCGGGTGGATCGGATAATAGGGAGCCTCCGGAGAGCAAATAGCGCCGTTGACGGATAGCTTGATAGCTTCTCGACCGAAATCCGCAGCGCCGTATCCTGTGCCCGCTACGATGCAGACACAGGCGAGACAGGTAATGACTTTCAACATCTGAATCCCCCTTGCGCGCCTGGCTTGGAGTAACCGCTTGCCTCCCCTGCTTCGGCCCGAAGCGCCGTGCCAGGCGATGTCGAGCGGTGAGGGCGTCCTTCACCTGTTCGACGTGGGCAAGAAGGCCCACGCTGCCCTATATGCATCTGATGGTGGGGCCACTTTTGTCTCCACCCACAATGATAGGCCCGGTGGAGATAGCTTGGATGTGCTCAGCCGGCCTTTTCGACACACGCTGCCGCACATCCTGCGAGGATTAAATCAGGACGAGGCTGGCTATCCGCCTCAGGCTGGGGAGCTGAACTGAAGCCGTGTCACCACAGGCTGTACTTGGTGCCGTTTATCGCCGTCCCCGTGGAGGCGCTACAGATAGAGCCGGTGGTCGGGTCATATCGCCAGTCGCGCTTACCGGTGATGGGGTCTAAAGGCACCCGGTTATAATCGGTGCGCAGGTACGGCCCTTTCCAGAATGGGCGGTCCGCCTCCGGGACGCTTTGTTGCAGATACAACTCATCAAGCTTGAGGGGGTAGCGGCCCATATCTGCCGCAAACCGCTCTAAAGCGCTGCGAATCTCGCGAAGGTCAGCCATCAGCGCCGCTTCACTGGCTGCACGTTTAGCCCCCAGCAGTCTGGGGATGATGATAGCCGCCAACAGAGCGATGATTACAATGACCAGCAGAACTTCTATGAGCGTGAACCCATCGTGAGGTCTGTTCAGCGGTCGCAGCACTGTCACCACCTGCCCTATCGCAACGCAATTGATGGATGGTAGGGTTTGCAGGTCTCTGTGGCTGCCGGCCGGATATGCCACACCGACATACCTGTTGCCTTTGTACCATAATCAGCGGCTATACAGCGTTACCGAACTGCAAAAATGATGCAAAAGTATGCGACCATGTAGCCGCTCATTGCGGCTTTCCATCAGTTGGGCACTCTTCGCTTCAATGCGACGATTATCGTTATCAGAAACGCAACTGCAATGGCGATAATTATCACCGAAGCGGAGACGGGCCTTGCCGACGAAGCCGTTTGTGCGGGGGGTGTTGGTGGTGACGGATGCGGAGGCATGAGACGCTGGGACAAGTACCCCGCGAAGTGTATGACACCAAAGCGTGCCGGGACATGGAAGTCGGGTTTGGGGGTTAGTGTGGGCGACCAGGTAAGATAGTAAGCGCCTTCGGGTGCGAGTTCAATCCGGCACAGGTTGACGTGCCAGCTCTCTCCCTGTTGGGGTGGGCGGTTGCCCGCGTCGTCGAGAGCAGCAAACGGAATCGCCAGCTCGGCGGTCCAGCCGGCATCGTGGTCGGAGCTGGAGTTCAAGGTTCCGAAGACCGTAACCGCTGCAGTGAAGCCCGTGCAATTCCAATGCTTTGGGTCCAGGCCTTCCGAATCGTGGCCATCCTGGAAGTGGGCGTCGAGGGTGCTGCCGGCCGGATTAACTGCAAACTCGTAATAACTCACGTCCGAGTCCGTACAGTTGAACGCCACATAGAGGTTCGTATCGTCCCAGCACATCCAGGCGGAGGTCGGAGGATTCTCGCGCCGTTTGCCGTCCCAGGAGGTGAGGTGAACCACAGTCAAGGGGTTCCAGTCCCGCTCCGTCAGAAGGCCGTCGACTATAATCGGGCCGCTTGCCCGAAAACATCCGTATGCCGGCACCGCTGACGAGGCCGCCGACTGGGCGTCGAGACGGCTGAGCGACATCAGAAGCATGGCTACGGCGAGTGGTGCGAATCTCGCTGACATCGCCGTCGCCTCCTCATTCTGCTTGAGATGGCTCCCGGAGAAACTGCGAAAGTGTAATGCCACTGTAGATTACTCTGAACCCGCACTTTTCATATGCCCGGATGGCGGCGATGTTGTTCTGGTCTGTGCCCACTTCAACATATTCGGCGCCGCTGTCTTTCAGCCAGTGCAAGCCTGCCTGGATGAGCCGAGTGCCGATGCCGGCTCCATGCTCATCAGGGTCCACCGCGAGGGAGATGATGTGCCCCCAGGTGAAACCGTAGGCATTCGACATGTTCCGATCCAGGCCGACCACGATGTATCCGACGACCCGGCCGCCCTTGCGTGCCACGAGCACTTGGAAGCCGTCTTCCCCCGCTTGGGCGCGTTGCGCGTACCCGAGCGCCTCCCGGCGGTAACACTCGTTGGTCTTCTCGCGCGGGAGGGTCTTGTCAATTCCGAGACGCGCATAGACCCCGAATGCGCGGGGTGCAATCTCCTGCATGTGCCTTTCGTCGCCTGGACGGTATGGAGTAATCTGAAGCATGTCGTCGCCACCGTTTGTTTTGGCATTGTAGGCGCGATTTTCTCATTCAGCTTCACGATGTTTGTGCAAACTAACGGGTTCCGCTTCACCGTGAGGGGATGCGGAACCTCCCCACCCACGGCGCCCCGTGGTCAAGACTTTCGGTTATGAAGCGATGCGCGGCCAGGACGTTGCGGTAGACCTTATCATCGTCGGGGTCGCCGGGCTTTAGCCGGCAGACGGTGCGCAGGACATGCTCCGGCCCGAGCGGATAAATCGTCTTGACGAATTCTTCGTCCCTCGCGTACATCTGGCCGCGCTCATCGGTCGCCCGGAAGAGCATGGCGGCTGCGGTTGCGAGTGTGATGGTGGGCGCGCTGACGTCGTGCTTTGCACACATGCGCAAACTGCCTATCATGCGTTCGCTCGGACCGAGTTTGCGGATGATATCCCGGCCGACGCGATAAATCGTATCGCCGAGTGCCTTGTTTGCAAAGCGCCGGATCAGGTCATCAATGTGCTCGCCGAGGTTTTGCTTGTTGAACTCATTGGGGTACTCGGCAATCAATGCCCGTGCCGATTCCCACATCCCTTCGCGGACGGCCGCGTTTAAGGTCGGGTCGGCGATTACCTCCCATGTCAGGCGCGCCCGCGGCAGTGCCAGGTGCCCGAGATACACGCAAATGCCGTGACCGAGGTTGTGGATGAAAAGCTTTCGGTCCACGTATGCCGCCATGTTCTCTTTGGGCGAAAGACCCTGCACATTCGGAATGGGATTCTTGAACGCCTTGGCGTCCACGATGAGCGTATTGTACGCCTCCGCGAAAACGAGCGTCGGATCCCCCTTCTTCTGCTCCTCGGTCATTATCGGGACCATCTTGCCGATGCTGGTTTCCACAAGCCCGACCATATCGTCGAGCGGGAAGCCCTCGGGCAGATGTTCACGGAGCCCCTTGCGGAAGTGGTCGGCGGCGTTGCGCAGGTTCTCGGCGATTATTATGTCGATTGGACCGCCGCCTTGCTCATGACGTAGAGCGATGCCTTTGGCAAGGGTAGGATACACGTGCGGGAGGGCATTTGCTCCAACCGCCGTGGCGATGATATCCGCCGAGGCGATTTCTGCCGCGGCGGCTTCCACATCGCGGGAATTGACGGCCCGGACGTTTTCGATGACGAGCGTTTCGGGCTTTTCGTCCTTAATCTGGACGATGTAGCTTCCCCGTTCGTTGAGGGCGTTGATAATTTCGGGCATTACGTCGAGGAAGACGACCTCATAGCCTGCTCGTGAAAAGAGTTGCCCGATGAAGGACCTGCCGATGTTTCCTGCACCAATCTGGACGAGTTTCACGTTAATCAGTCCTGTCTATCCACTACGCGGCGCCTGTCGGCCCCTACACTGGCGGGATATGACATTGCGGATATTTCGGCTCCGCCCTGGAATTCTTTGTCATTCTGAGCGCAGCGAAGAATCTCTACGTTTCTCTGCAGCGCCGGACGGTGACGGCCGACAACGGCGAGATTCTTCGGCGCTTTGCGCCTCAGAATGACAGGCCTTTACGCCTTCCCCAACAACTCCTTGATGTTGCGCAGTACCTTCTCCGGCGACGGAAGGTTCTCGCGCTCCAGCGGCGCTGCCATCGGTGGCGGGACATCATGAGCGGCGACGATTCGGGCGGGAGCTTTCAGCGAGTCGAATGCGCGGCTTTGGGCCACGAATACAATGTGCTCCCCGAAGCAGCCGGTTTTGGGGGCCTGGCAGACGACCAGCAAGCGGCCAGTCTTGCGCACCGATTCAACAATTAAATCCTCGTCGAGCGGAATCAGCGTGCGGGGGTCCACAAGCTCCACGCTGATGCCTTCCTCCTCGGCCATCCGGGCCGCCTCGGCCGCGACGGACGCCATGAAACTGTATGCAACGACCGTGATGTCCGTCCCCTCCCGCCGGACGACTCCCTCGCCGAGCGGGAGCGTGTACTCCTCGCCCTCGGGCACGACGTCCTTCTCCGTATAAAGGTTTTGGTGCTCGATAAAGACCACCGGGTTGTCGTCGCGGATGGCGGCCTTGAGCAAGCCCTTGACATCGTAGGCGGTCGAGGGAGCGACGACCTTAAGACCCGGGAACATCGTGCAGAAGGCCTCGAGGCTCTGCGAGTGCTGGCCTGCGTAGCCCTTGCCGCCGCCTATGGTGGTGCGGATGACCAGCGGAATCTTCGCCTTGCCGCCGAACATGTACCTTGCCTTGGCCGCCTGGTTGCAGAGCTGGTCGCCCGCCATCAGCATGAAGTCTATGTACATTATCTCCACCACCGGCCGCATCCCGGCCATCGCCGCGCCGACGCCCGTGCCGATGATAGCCGCCTCCGAGATGGGGGTGTTGAAGACGCGCTTGCGCCCGAAGACATCCAGTATGCCGCGCGTCGCCTGGAATGCCCCGCCGTAGTCGGCGACGTCTTCCCCGTAGAGGATTACGCGGCGGTCGCGCATCATCTCCTCCACGAGCGCTTCGATCACGGCGTGGCGATAGAGAATGCGACCCTGGTTGTCACGGCGGACGGCGGGTGGTTCGGCGAACGTCTCGGTGGTACGCCATTTCTCGTCCACTACGTCGGCGCTGGTGTCGGCGAAGAGGCCGACGTAGATGTCCTTTGGGTCCGGGTCGGCAAGCTTTGCGGCCTCGACGGCCGCCTCGTCTATCTCGCCTTGGACCTGTGTGTGGAGGTCGTCTATCTCCTCCTTGGTCATCACGCCGGCTTCAACCAGCTCTTGTTCGTACGTGGCGATTGGGTCAACGGCGCGGACTCCTCTTCCTCGGTGCGATAGGTGGTACGGTTGTCACTGAGGGAGTGACCCATGTACCGATACGTCTCGCATTCGAGCAGCACAGGCCCCTCGCCGGCGCGGCACAGCTCCGCGGCCCGCTTGACGGCGTCCCGGACCGCCAGGACGTTCATGCCGTTGACCGTCTCGGCGTGCATGTTGACGGGGTTGTACCCGGCTCCGCGCTGGGAAAGATAACGGATGCCGGTCACCTCGCCGACCTGTTGTCCGGTCATGCCGTACTGGTTGTTCTCGAACAGGAAGATGACCGGAACGCCGTGCTCGAATTGGCTCATGCAAGCGAAGTTGAAGGCCTCATGGCATATCCCGTTGTTGGCGGCGCCGTCGCCCACAAGGCAAACGCAGATGCGGTCGGTGCCGAGAAACATCGAGGCCATGGCTGCTCCTGTGGCGATGGCCAGGCTGCCGCCGACGATGGCGTTGGCGCCCAGGTGGCCCTGGTGGAAATCGGCGATGTGCATGCCGCCCCCCCTGCCGTGGCAGTAC
>JALGUK010000227.1 GCA_029820875.1 Candidatus Zipacnadia bacterium | reverse complement strand
TTGCGGACTGAACGTGTGTAGCGGAGTGTGCCTGTCCGCCAGGAGGTGTAAAGTTGGAAGGCGCTTCGATGGACTGGCCCCTTCTCATCGGCGTATGGGCCGTCATCCTCGCGATGTTCTGGCTCGGAGTGATTGCCCCCAAGCGCAAGGAGATGAAGGAACACAAGGAACTCATGGCAACCCTGAAGAAGGGGGATAAGGTTGTAACCGTCGGCGGGCTTCATGGTCGTATCATAGGGTTCAAGAACGGGTCCGTCCGGCTGGAAGTGGCGCAAGGTGTCTCTGTTCTGGTTGAACGAGGTGCAGTGCGCCGGCGCATTGACTGACGCGAACGGGAGGCCCTACTATTGGGTCAGGCGGGCGCAGACAACGAGTTGTATTGGCACATGGCTATAATCGGCATCGGCGTTCTGCTGGTCGTCGTTGTCGTCTGGCTGGCCGCTGTCCAGGCCCGCCTTCGCAAGGTTTCCCCGCGCTTGAAAACGATTATCAAGGACCTCGATGAGCGTGATGTTTTGTCCGCACTGCGGGACCATGCGGCCAACCTGGAGCACGTGGACCGCCGCATGGATGAGCTTCAAGATGCGCTCGCCGAGCTCTTTCGGCGGTCACGATACACCATCCAAAAGGTCGGCATGGTCCGCTTCGACGCACTCAAGCACGTCGGTGGGGCGCTAAGCTTCGCGGTGGCCCTTCTGGATGGACGCGACGACGGCGTCATTTTGACCTCAATCTACAGTTTGGAAGAGTGCCGAACCTACGCCAAGCGCATCGTCGGAGGAAAGTGCGAACAGCCGCTTTCGGATGAGGAACAACAAGCGCTCAGGGAGGCACTGGCCGCTCAAACCAAGGCTGCACGTCCCGAAGCTACACCCCCCAGGGAGGAACCGAAAATGACTCGGTCACGAGGCTTTACGCTCATCGAGCTTTTAGTTGTCATTGCAATTATCTCAATCCTGGCCTCGATGTTGATGCCGGTCTTTCACTCGGCACGGCAGAAAGCTCTCCAGGCGGCGTGTATTTCCAATGTGCGCCAACTGGCGATGGCTACGTCCATGTACATGCAAGACCTGGGCCATGCCCCGGGCGCGCAGCCGTACGGCGCCAATGCCCTGTGGCCTTACGACTTGCAGCCTTACCTGCACAACGAAGCGATTCTCCAGTGCCCTGCAACTATTTTCAAGTGGTCATACGTCATGAACGGCCACATTGCAGGGCGCGGTACGCACAGCCCGGCGCCATCGGATACACTGGTGCTTTACGATGGTGAAGGGTTCACCCTATGGGGCAGCATTTACGTCCGCCACATCGAATACCGCCACAACGGCGGCGTGTGCTGCTCGTTCCTCGACGGGCACGCCAAGTGGTATAAGGCTCCAATTCCAGACTATTTCTGGACGGTAGGCTACTATAATTAGCGCTCCCTGCGCAAACACGTCGGAGCATCACTTGGCTGCTTGCGACGTTCGACAGCCTGCCGCTGTCTGACACAGAAGAGGCTTACCCCTGCAGACAGCTCGCGAATCCCAGGAGGTGGCACTGTGGGAGGTTCTATAGGCCGAAGAGCATTTCTCAAGAAGATAGCAGAATACAGCATTGCAGGCGCCGGCGCATTGTACGGGTTGAGCGGATGTGCGAAGAAGCCATCTGAGCCGGTCGGTCAGGCAACGCCGCCGGGCCAACCGACTGGAGGAGCTGTCACGACCAAGTATGCCTCGTTCCGGGCCGGCTCGCCCGCACCTGACGCCGATATAGTCGTGGCAACCGATAAATCCCCGAAAGAACTCGTATCGGCGGCCCTCGAAGCCTTCGGGGGCATGGAGCGCTTCGTCCACAAGGGCGATCACGTCGTCATCAAGCCGAACATCTCGTTCGCCAACGTACCCAAGCAGGGAGCGACCACCAACCCCGATGCCCTCGAGCGCGTCATCGAACTGTGCCAGGATGCAGGCGCGGCGAAAGTCACTATTGTGGACCATAGTATCGACTCCTGGCAGACAGCGTTCGAGATGAGCGGCGCCACCGAGGTCGCCAAGGCTACCGGCGCGGAACTGTTCGCAGCCAACGGCAAGGAAGTCGCATTCCGCAAGGTGCCAAAAGGGAAATCCAAACTGCTTGAAAAGCCGAAGGTCATTGATAAGGTCCTCAACTGTGACTGCTTCATCAACATGCCTATCGCCAAGCAACACAATGCCACCCGCGCTTGCTTCAGTATGAAGAACCTGCTCGGGATTGTATGGGACCGCAAGTTCTTCCACAAGACCGGCCTGGACCAGTGCATCGCGGACCTCAGCTCCATCATCCGCCCGACCTTGATTGTAGTGGATGCCACTCGGGTGATTGTCAAGGGAGGCCCGAAGGGCGGCGGAGGCGTGGATGTCGCAGAGCTGAAGACCCTCTGGGTCGGCGTGGACCCCGTTGCCGTGGACGCACTGGGCTGCGACATCATCGGCCCAGCGGCCCAGAAGGTCGGTGAGGAAATCAGCCTCGACACGGTTGAGTATATCCGAATGGCCGCCGAGATGGGCCTCGGCCAGATTGATACCAGTAAGTTGGCGATCAAGCGGGTCTGAGTTGGAGATGCCGGCACCGGAGCGCAATTCTTCGTCTCAAGCGCAGGGTGGTCATGTTGCAAGTGCGGACGGGAGTGTTCCAAGGTGATAGTCGCTGCAATCCAGATGAACTCCCAGGGCGACAAGCGCCAGAACATCAATACAGCTCTGCGCCTGATACAGCGCGCCGCTGACGAGGGCGCGCGACTGCTTGCCCTGCCGGAGCACTTTAGTTTCTTGGGCCGTCCGGACGACAAGCTCACAAACGCCGAGCCGATTCCCGGACCCACCACAGACCGCATGGCCCAGGCGGCTGCGGAATATCGAGTCTGGCTGCTCGCGGGAAGCATACTGGAGACCGCACCCGAGCAAGGAAAATGCTTCAATACAAGTGTGTTGTTTGCGCCGGACGGGAGAATGGTCGCCACATATCGCAAGCTTCATCTGTTCGACGCCCAAGTCGGAGACAAACTCCTGCAAGAGTCCGAACTTACGCTCCCGGGGGACCGAGCCGTAACCGTCGAAACTGAGTTCGGCGTTGTAGGCTTGAGTATCTGCTACGACCTACGCTTCCCGGAGCTTTACCGTGCTCTCTCGCGAGACGGCGCCCAGGTCATCTTGGCCCCGGCGGCGTTCACCATGCGCACGGGCAAAGACCACTGGCACGTGCTGGTGCGTGCTCGTGCGATTGAGAACCTTTGCTACGTCGTCGCTCCCGCCCAAGCGGGCATTGACGGCGCCGGTGACGAGTCTTACGGCCATACGATGATTGTGGACCCGTGGGGAACGGTGCTCGCCGAAGCACCTGATGTGCCGGAGGCGGTTGTCGTCGCCGAAGTGGACCTGGAGCGCATCGCCCACTTGCGCCGGCGGCTCCCTTGCCTGTCACATCGGAGAGAAGACGTGCTGTGACGCGATGCGGCGTCCCCGGCGGCAGCTTGCATTCCACCACGCCCTTTCCACTCAGGCAGGAACCCAAATGTACGGCAGCGAAATGCATTGTGGAATGTCGGGGTCTTGGAGGCTGACGAACCGCCTGAACATCCAGGTTGCATTTTTGCTGCTTTTTCTTACCTGCCTCGCCCTGCCGCAGAACTCGCGGGCGGCATCGGTGGACGTCCTGACCGTCAAGGGTGTCGTGGGGCCAGCGATGGAAGGGTACATCCGGCGCGGCATCAAGAAGGCCGAAACATCCGGCGCGACCTGTGCTGTAATCCGCCTCAACACGCCCGGGGGCCTTATGACGTCCACGCGCGACATCGTCGAGGAGATTCTCGCCTCGGATGTGCCGGTGGCCGTTTACGTGTGGCCCGAGGGTGCGCAGGCGGCGTCTGCGGGGGCGTTTATCGTGCTTTG
>JALGUK010000226.1 GCA_029820875.1 Candidatus Zipacnadia bacterium | reverse complement strand
CGAGACATTCGTCCGTGGGCTGGGTATCGCCATTGACGCCCGTGACCACCTGACCTCCGGCCACACCACCCGTGTCACACATTACTCGGTCATTCTCGCGCAGGAGATGGGCCTTTCGGAACAGGATGTCGAGATGATCCGCTACGCAGGGTGGCTTCACGACCTGGGCAAGCTCGGGGTGCCTGACCGCATCCTCTGCAAGCCGAAGGGCTTCACTGACGATGAATTTGCGATTATGAAATCACATGCGGCCAAGACAAAGCTCATCCTCAAGAGCATGAATCTTCCCCGTCACTTCTCCCGCATACCGGACATGGCGGCACACCATCACGAGCGGCTCAACGGCCAAGGCTATCCCGACGGTCTCGCCGACGGCGAAATCGAGCTGGGAGCCCGGATTATCGCTGTAGCCGATGTATTTGATGCCTTGACATCCAAGCGTCACTACCGCGAGCCGGCTACGGACGAGGAGGCCGTTGCCGTGCTCGAGAAGGGGAGAGGGACGGAGTTCGATCCGGATGTTCTGGACGCACTCGGCCGCGCGCTGCCTCGGCTTATCGCTGAGCGGGAGCGGCTGCTCGCCGAAGAAAAGCGAGCGGAAGCCCATGGTGGGCTGTCCGGCATAGTCGGCCTGCGGAAGATTATCCCCGAATGGGAGCGGGTCACGCCGAATTGGAGTTCCGTGGAAAAGCCGGATTCCTAAGCCCTCGCGGCGCTGCGTGGCTCGAACCGATGCTTCCAGCGAACAGGCAGGACCTCCCCCGCACCGCGTCGAAATCTGTTTCAATGATGCCCACAGGTAATCTAAGAGCATGATCGCCAAACGGACGCATCAGCTCATATTGGTCGCGATTGGACTGGCCTGTGGCCTGCTGGCTGCCTGGCTCAGCCAGCCGACATCCCACAGCGGGTGGGCGGGTGAGTGGCTTCAACGCCTCGAGCTGGTCGCTTACGACGCGCGCGTGGCGTTCAGTGCCACTCTCGGGCGCAGCGAAGATATCGTCATTGTCACCATCGGCGAGGAGTCATTCGGCGTCCTGCCGGTGTGGCCCTGGCCGAGGAGCTACCACGCGAAGGTCATCCGAAATCTGAAGAAGGCCGGCGCCCGCCTGATAGGGATTGACGTTATTCTCGCGGGAGTGAGCAATCCCGATGCCGCTTCCTTGGGAAGCAGCCTTTTATCTGAGCCGGAGCCTGGGCCGGAGGACCTGGAGCTGATTGATGCCCTCAAGGACGCCGGGAACGTTTACCTGGCGGCCGAAATCGCCACCCAGGAAGTTGCGGGACAGGAGGGGGGCGCCGAACTGGTCGTCGGGAACTTCCCCTACTGGCGTTTCGAGGAGGCGGCGGCCGGAATCGGGCTTGTCAACGTTCCGAAGGATCCGCTGGACGATGTGGTTCGCGCATCCTGGGCGCTTCGCACGTTTCAGAATGAGCCTATTCCCACGTTGCCCGTAATTCTTGCATCCAAGTGGCTTGTGACCGACCCCCTCAAGTTGTCCGCTGACGTGCTCCGCAAGGCACGGGGCTGGTACCCTTCCAACTTGACGAAGCTCGGACAGACATTCCTTATCAGTTACCGTGCTCCCGTGGGCCTGGGGTTCACCCAGATTCCCTACTATCGGGTTTTGGAGGGGTCTGACCCGGATTTGTCCAAAAAGGTAAAGGGCAAGATAGTGCTGATTGGACCGACGGCTCACGTGCTGCAGGACCTTCATTCCACACCGGTCAAGACCAGGGGGCCTGGAGGGCGGCGCGGAGAAATCGCCCTCATGCCGGGAGTGGAGATTCATGCGAACGCCCTCGACACTATCCTGAATTCGCGCTACATCATGCCCACGGCCCCTTGGTTCGCCTATCTGCTCTGTGTGATGTTTGCCGTTCCAATGGCATTGATTCTGTGGCTGCGGCCGCTTAAGGCATTTTTTGCCGGCTGGCTGCCGCTTTGTGCCGTCGCAGTCTTTGTGCCCATTGTTCTGATGTCCAACCGGCGGTTGTGGGTACCTATTGTATCTGTGGTGGCGGCGGTTACGCTTACATACGTCGCCGGAACCGTTTACCTGGAATTGACCGCCGAGCGTGTGGCCCGACGGTTGCGGCAGGCGTGGAGCAAGAGAGTCTCTCCGGAAGTCCTGGAGGTCATCCTGCGGAACCCCACCCTGACCAAAGTCAAGGGGCGCAACGTCATCGGGACAGTGTGGTTTTCGGACCTTCGCGGTTTCACCACTTATTGCAGCTCGGAAAGGCCGGAGAAGGTCGTGGACCAGCTCAACCGGCATCTGAGCCTGGCCACCGACATCATCCGCAAGCACGGTGGCACGCTCCACAAGTTCATCGGCGATGGTGTCATGGCGGTGTTCGGTGATCCAGTGCCTCAGCCGGACTCTGCGGAGCGTGCGGTGCGTGCCGCCTGGGAGTTGCAGAAGGAAATGGCGGCCCTTCGAGAGAATCTGGCCGAGGGCGACTGGGAAATGCACGTGCGCATCGGAATCCACACGGGGGAGCTGGTCGCTGGTGACATCGGTTCGGAGGACATGCTTGAGTACACCGTTATCGGTGACACCGTGAGCACGGCCTCCAGGCTCGAAGGGATCAACAAGGAGTTCGGGACCCAAATATTGATAAGCGCCTCCACACGGGAGCGTCTGGGGGAGGGCTTCGAAGTCGAACCACTGGGTGAAGTCCAGGTGCGGGGGCGAGCCGAGCCGATCGAGGTCTACACTATCAAGGGGGTGTCGGACGGTGTCTGACAGAAAATACCTGTTGCTTGCGGTGTCGGTCGCGCTGCTCGCTCTTGCGTTGTCGCTGGGAACAAGCCCCGCGAATGCCCAGACGGCCAAAATCACGGCCATCGTGCTGAAGGTCACACATCGTCCGGGCCCGACAGGTACCTGGACCCGCAGCAATGTGGGTGCTCTTTTGCCGTCGGGGAGCCGGGTACGCACGGCCAAGCGCTCCAAGTGTGAGATTAAGTTCCCTGACGGCTCCCTCGTCCGTATGGGGCCTCGCAGCGAGCTGGTCATTCACGACCCCGGGACCAAGCGTCTGCAGGTGCTGGCAGGCCAGATTCTCGCCCACGTCGTCACGGGCACAAGCGCACGAATCCAGGGCGCGTCGGCCACAGCCGCCGTGAAGGGAACCTGGGTGCTGTACCAGGGCCCGACTGCTCCAGGTGTGACCCCGCCCCGCACCTACGATCAGTTCGGTGTCTGGGCTGGCGAGGCCAACTTCAGCAACGCACAAGGCACGCAAACCGTCGGCGACCAGCAGGCGTCCGGTGCACCGCCCGGCCAGCCGCCCGGGCCGGTTGATTTCACGTATCCTTTCTGGTACGCAAACGGTACGCTGTATCCGTGGTGGTTCGGCCTTATGAGCGGTGTGGAGATTGACGCGACCCCTGGCACCGACCCGGGTCAGGGCTTCAAGAATGATACGCCCACTCAACATGAGATGACAGGTAATGTTCTCGGCGGTGTGCTGGGCGGCGACCTAGAGCTGACCGTCCGTTCCCCTGGTGCGGTACCGGCGGCGACGGGTTCCAGCCTGGGAGCGCTGAACGCTCTGGCTGCTGCGGGAATGTCGCAGATTTACGAGCAGAAGCGGCTCGGGCGTCACTTTTTCGGGCCGCGCAGCCAGGTTGACACGTTCGGCATGTTGTATGAGGGCGGCAGCCTCGGCGGCGTCCGCGCTCGGAGCAACGGCATCTA
>JALGUK010000225.1 GCA_029820875.1 Candidatus Zipacnadia bacterium | reverse complement strand
TGCGAATGGTTGTCACCCTGCGGACGCCCAGGCCGGGCGTCCGCAGTCTTCTGGGGATGTCCTGCCGGACGTAACGGCGGGAACTGCTGACAGGGGACCGGAGCTGCTGCCGATCGTGCTCGAGTGGTGCCGGCAAAGCACCCGGTGTGTGCCAGTCCTTCGGCACCCTCAACCCGATTATGTCCTCCGCACTCGCCCTCCCCCTCTGTGATTCAATACCGGCATCTGCTGCATGAGGACATCATCGCTGACCAGTTAAGGTGGGCAGAATCGCAGACCTTCTACGGGTGCTTCGCAGATTCATTGACACGGCTGCCCTGCTGCTCTAGAGTAACTGTGTCTGTCCTGCTCCCCTTCGTAATCGCATCCCGCGGGCGGCACCGAACAGTATCATGTGGTCGGTCATCCAGGAGCGGCTGCCGGCACGGGCACCCTGCGGCCTGCGCCCATCCTTGCGTGTGGACGTGTTGACGATAGGCTGTGCCGGTAGAGTGGAGCACCTCGGTTGTGACAGGCAGCTGTCACGACATTCGTGTACAACATTAGTCTTGCAGTGTGAACATGTGGGACAGGCCGGGACATCGTGCCTGGCAGGTCCCGTATCCACGGAGTTATCGTTCCTGCTTGGCTCTACGAGAGCGGGCGTCCACCCGACCGCCATGCGCGACTCTTGTGGGGTTCAAGGTGGCGATAGTCGGACACATCCCGAAAAATGGTCCCAGGCAGGAAAATGGTTTGACGGGAGCCCTTGCCTTTATATTGGTGAGACCTGGTTTGTTGGTATGGTGGACGATGGAGCAGAAAACGCCATGGCCACATCAAGTGAGCAACGTGAGATCGCTTCCGAGAACGCCGTTACGGCCTGGAGTAAATGGAGACCATGATCGAAGGCCGCTGGCTGCCAGTAGACGAGATCGCGGCCTACCTCGGCATCAAGCGGGACACGGTCTACAAGGAAGAGCAGGGGCCAGCGCAGCGGGTGGTCTGTCTCTGGAAATTCCGCAAAGAGGGAGTGGGTGAATGGCTGAAGCGGGAGGGGCCGACGACAACTGTCAAGATGATAACGGGAGGGCTGGGAGCCGATGACAACGTCAGGTAGCCAGTTACGCGAAGGTTGTGTCGTCATCGGCTCGCTCTTCAATGAGCCGATGCGCGTTGAGACTGTAAGGGCCTGCGGCGACAGCACTTGGACTGTGGGTCTTGTCGGTACACAGTCGGAGCAGTTCCGTAAGGTGACCCTTACTGACAGCGACATTAATACCCTCACTATCCTGGATTCCGCTTTCAGCTACGATGGGGACGGTCACCTGCTGAGGCTGGGATTGCAGGCCTACTCGCTCGGCATCGCCTACGAGTTTGATCCTTACTTTGCTCTCTCCATCTCGCGCGTTGACCCGTTGCCGCACCAGCTCGAGGCGGTATATGACTATCTCCTGAAACTGGCACGGGTACGGTTTCTGCTGGCCGACGATGCCGGAGCCGGGAAGACCATCATGGCCGGGCTTCTCATTCGGGAGCTTCAGCTTCGCGGCCTGGCAGAGCGCATCTTGGTCGTATGCCCGGCGAACCTGTCTTTCCAATGGCAGCGTGAGTTGAAAGAGAAGTTCGACGAGAAGTTCCTTGTCCTCAAGGGTGGCGATATCCGCGACCAGTTTGGCGTCAACCAGTGGCTGGAACAAAACAAAGTTATCACGTCCCTGGACCTTGCTAAGCGGACGGACATATTGCCTGGTTTGAGGCAGGTTCACTGGGACCTTGTTATCGTGGATGAAGCCCATCGGATGTCTTGGAGTCCGCCTGCACGCAAGACCGCACGGTACGCACTCGGCGAGCTCATGCGAGACACGTCGGACCACATGCTGCTGCTCACGGCAACGCCGCACAAGGGCAACCCCCGCAACTTCACGCTGTTTCTGCAACTACTCGATGCCGATGCTTACGCCGACGTACGTTCCATCCGGGAAGCCATGAATCGCCAGCGCGCGCCGTTTTACCTGCGTCGTACCAAGGAGGCCATGGTCTACTTCCCCGAGCGCAGGGCTGATGGGACGTGGGTGGCTGAGAAGATATTTACCAAGCGTATTCCTCACACGGTGGAGTTTCAGATCGACGGGGCAGAATTCGAGCTTTACCGGGATGTTACCCGTTTCGTCAAACGCCAGAGTGCCAGGGCCGCCGCGATGGATGACCCCCGCGCTAGGGCGGTCGGCTTCCTGATGTCTCTTTATCAGCGTAGGCTGGCCTCGAGCACCTACGCCATGCGGCACAGCTTAGAGAACCGCGCCTGGAGGCTGGAAGAAGGCCTCGAACGCGCTCAAGAGCTCGCCCGCATTGCCCCACCTGACCTGCCTGACGCCGATGAACTCGAAGAGATGGAAGAGAGCGAACGCGAGCGATTGGAGCAGATGCTGGAGGCCATCACGCTCACCGGGAATGCCGAACAGGTGCGCGAAGAAATTGCAGAACTTCGCGGGCTCGCCGAGCAGGCCCGAGCTGTCGAGGAATCGGATTGCGAAGCGAAGCTGTCCAAACTCCGGGACCTACTGCACAAGGAAGGGTTCTTTGACAATCACGAACAACGTCTTCTCATTTTCACCGAGTTCAAGGATACGCTTGACTACCTGACGGCGAAGCTCAAATCGTGGGGATTCGAGGTCGGCAGCATTCACGGTGGGATGAAACCGGGCTCGCGCGATGAACCCGGCACCAGGTTATATTCAGAACAACAGTTTCGGGATGGCAGCATTCAGGTCCTGGTGGCTACCGAAGCGGCAGGAGAAGGTATCAACCTCCAGTGCTGCAACATCCTCTTCAACTACGACATCCCCTGGAATCCAAACCGACTCGAACAACGCATGGGGCGCATTCACCGTTACGGTCAGCGCAAGGACTGCCTTATCTTCAACTTCGTGGCGACGAATACCATTGAGGGCCGCGTACTCCAGCGGCTGCTCGAGAAGCTCCAGGAAATCCGCGATGCTCTTGATGACGATGCGGTCTTCAACGTCGTTGGTGAGGTGCTACCCGCCGCTCATGTGGAGAGTATCCTGCGCGATTACTACGCTGGGAAACTGGGCGATGCTGATCTTGAAGAACGACTTTTGAAGAACGTAGATGAAGGGCAATTCCGGGCGATTTGCCAAAACGCGCTAGAAGGGCTTGCTTCGAAGAAGCTCAACCTGAAGATGCTGGTCGAACGTCGTGCGCGGGCTCAGGAGCGGCGTGTCGTGCCGGAAACCATCGCCCGATTCATTCGGGAGGCAGCCGAATACGTTCCGCTCAAACTCAAGATTGTGGACGGTCTTCCACATACTTTTGAACCAGCCCGGACGCCGCCTGTACTGCGGCGCTATGAGAGGGACCCGGACTGGGAATTTCCACCCCTGGCCAACAAATACCCGCGCTGCTCGGCCGACCGGGACACTGCTGAGAAGAACAATCTGGAATGGGTCACCCCCGGCCACCCGCTTTTTGAAGCAATACGACGCCACACGTTGGCAAAAGCAACAGAAACCTTCAGCAAGGGAGCGTGTTTCTACTCGCTTCAGCACGAGCAACCCTCCAGAATCGACTTCTACCGCGCTCGCGTCGTGGACGGCCTCGGCCATGTGGCCCACGAGCGCCTTTTTGTGGTGGAAATCGCTGGAAGCGGTGACCCAGTCCTTCGTGAGCCGGGGGTACTCGGGGACTTTTCTCCGGCCAAGCCGCCCGAGGAGCTACCC
>JALGUK010000224.1 GCA_029820875.1 Candidatus Zipacnadia bacterium | reverse complement strand
GGCGCCTCAGGCCGGGCACGAGTAGCGGGTCGAGTGAGTTCTGGGGACGGCTCCTGACATGCATTGATACCGGCAGATGAATGCAGCGAGTACGAATTTCGGGACACGGGAGAGGGAGGAGCAAGCGCGGACTCTTCCTCGGAGACAATGAAAAGGTCCACGCGCCGGTTTTTCTTACGATTGGCTTCACAGGTATTTGGGACCAGTGGCCGGGTGTCAGCGTAACCGATAGCCGAAAGGCGGCGCGGGCTAATTCGGCAGTTTTTACCGAGATAGACAACACAGTTGATGGCGCGGGCAGCAGAAAGCTCCCAGTTGGACGGGAATTGCGGGGTGTTAATCGGCAAGTCACAGGTGTGCCCTTCGACGCGTATGTCAGTGGGGATGTCTCTGATAGCGGATGCAACCGTATTGAGGATAACTTTGACGTCGTGGCGAAGGTCGGCGCTGCCGCGATCAAAGAAGAGGCCGTCAGCCATCATGCGAATGATGAGCTTATCATCTTGAGTCGTGACGTTCACTTTCTGTAGGAGGTTGGCTTTTTTAAGGTCTGTGCGGATGTGGTCACCGATTGCAATGAGCGACTCCCCACCGGTGTGGGGCAGAGGGAGCAGCTTGGATGATGCTACGGCCGAGGCCTTGCCACCAAGTTTAACACCTTCGACATCGCCACCGAAGCCGCTGCGCACCGAAATGGCAAGCTCCTGAAACTTCTTGAGGTCGAGTACGGACATCGCATACATCATGATGAAGAAGGCCATCAGCAAGGTAATCATATCCGCATAGGTAAGCAGCCAGCGGAGCATACCCTCGCCGTCGTGTCCGCCTCCCCCGTCTTCTGCATTGCTTCCCCTCGGCTTGCTCACGGGATTAAGCTCCTTCGGGTGCCGCGGCCGACTCGGGCTGCTGGTCCGGTGTCTCGCTTCGGGCGGTCGTGTCAGCCCGGCGCTCAGCGGGGCTTAGATATGCCTTGAGGCGATCCTCCAAAGCTCGCGGGCTGCCGCCTGCCTGGAGGCTTAATATCCCTTCCAGAATCATTTCGCGAATGGTGCTCTCCTCTTTGCTGCGAAGTTGGAGTTTACTGGCCAACGGGAGGTAGACAAGGTTGGCCGACGCGACGCCGTAGAGAGTAGCAGTGAAAGCAGCGGCAATCGCCGGCCCCATGGTTCCCGGATCGCTGAGTTTGCCAAGCATGTGAATAAGGCCCATAACGGTCCCGATGATACCGAGGGTTGGGGCGAAGCCGCCCATTGTCATGTAAACCTGGGCGCCGGCATTGTGACGTTCCTGCATTGCGGCGATCTCGGTCTCCATAATCTCTCGAACGACATCCGGATCGCTACCGTCGACCACAAGTTGGATGCCGCGCCTGATGAAATCATCTTCGAGGGACTCCAGCTCATGCTCGAGGGAGAGCACCCCCTCGCGTCGTGCTTTCTGGGCAAGGGACACCAGAAGCTGGATGGCGTCATTTGGGTCCACGAGGTTGGTGAAGAATGCGCGCATAGTAATTTTGGGAAGATTAATCATTTGTTTCAGCGAGACGCTGACGGTAGTAGCGCCCAGTGTTCCGCCGAAAACGATGAGAGCGGCGGATGGGTTGACGAGTGCTCCGAGGTGTCCACCCTCCATAATCACCGATACGAGCACAGCTCCTATGCCCACGACAAGGCCTATGAGAGTTCCAATATCCATGTCGCTATACCCCAATTCACCCGTCGGCGGATTGTGAGGGGTGATTATTATCGGTTTGGTCCGGCAGCGACAGGCGCGGCTTACAATCGGACGGTGCGTAAACGGCGCGCAGGAATTCCATGACCTGCCGCATGACGTCGTCAACTGATTCGCGCACGATGATGCGCCGGTCGTTGGCTAATGTAATTACGGTGTCCGGGGTAGCTTCAACGAACTCGATAAGATTAGCGTTGACAACCACTTCGGAGTTGTTGAGGCGGGTGATACGAATCATATTACAGCGCCTACGTTCCGGCTGATTTGCCCTCGGTTTTGCTGAAGCGTTAATTGCACCGGCTTCAGTCGGATAAGCTTGCAATTCCTGTGCCGAGAGGGGGATAGAGGGGTGGTGAGAGCTGCTACTCGATGTATTCGTCCTCGCCTGGGTAGAGATCTATCACACCGTCTTCAACGAGCTGATTGGCGACCTCCATGAATTTCTCCTGGGCTGCTTCGACGTCTCGCCGGCGGACGGGGCCAAGGTACTCCATCTCCTCCCTGAGGGCGGTGGCGGCACGTTCGGAGAGGTTACGGAAGACGACTTCACGATGGTGCTGTTCAACGCCCTTGAGGGCCATAGCCAGATCGGGGAGGGCGACCTGGCTGAGAAGCTGCTGGAGATGACGGTCTTCCAATGAAAGCAGATCTTCAAAGACATAGAGGGACTCGCCGATTTCAGATGCCAGGTCGGCACGGCCATGGTCGACGAGGGCGCCGAGTATTCCTCGCTTTATCTCCTTGTCTGCGTACTTGAGGCCGGCACGAAGCACACGATGAGCTCGGTCGGAGACCTCCTGGTCTGCAACCGTGGGTGTGCGAGTTGCAGACAGCAGAGAGTCGACACGTGCCACTACATCTTTATCGGCGTTCTGGACAAGCGCCATCCTGACTCCGGTCTCCACAGCGACGTCGGGCGGGAGGGACGAGAAGAGCGCGGCACCTTTATCCGGATTGAGGCGGGATAATACCAGTGCTATGAATTGGGGGTGCTGGCCTTCGAGGAGATGCTGAAGTTCTCGGAGGTCCACCTCGCCCACGCCCAACTTTGCATCTGGCGGCTGATTGGTTGAAGTGCGAGGAACGGCATTTTGGTCGCTGTGAGAATGCTGCAAGGCCTCGACGAACTCGCGCGTGACGGCCTGCCGCTCGTGATCGGTGACGGTTCCAATCGAACCCAGCGCGGCATGCAATTCGGACAAGTGCTGTTCACTGAGGTGCATCGCAACTTGCTCAGCAGGACCGGCTGGCAGTGAGGCAAAAACAATAGCAGCCTTACGGATGTTATCGCGCATTGTTATGTAGGGACCTCCGGACTCAGGGGTGCGTAAGCATCGCCCCGGCGGGATATACTTTATAAAGGCGCTCATCAATGGGTGTGATGCACCCTGAAAACCGTCACGGAAAAACTACAATACATTTTGATGCACAAAACACGAAAAAATTCACTACCCAAGGGAACAGCGTGCATAAAAGGCAGTCATCAGGGGACACAAGCGTCAATCCAATGGAATGGACGTGGATGGAGCGTCGCGGCTTGGCGGGGTAGTGGGATAATCTGCGCGCTGCCAAGCACTGCCGGGAACGAACCGGAAGCCGTTGCGGCGAAGCATACGGCGAATCGTCTCGCGGCTGAGGCCTTCGATTCCTTCGTGGAGCCGAAGGTACTGCTCGAGCTTGGCCAATGACCACGTGCGAAACCCCAATCCCAGGTCGGCAGGATGGGAGTCTATCAACTCGATAACGCGGGTTTCTATGGAGCGGTCGTAGAGCCGAGGGCGACCCGGGCGGGGCCGGTCGAGCAGGCTGGCAGCTCCTTCGGCGCGGAACCGCTTGATCCAGAAGTGGGCATTGGTGTAGTGGCAGCCGACGATGTCGGCGGCCTCGCGTATAGTGAAGCCAGCCTCGAGCAGCCAGATCAGCATAGCGCGGCGAGGCACATAGGAGGGAAGGCCCTCGGAACGAATCAGATGCTGAAGCTCGAGCAGCTCCCGCAGAGAAAGAGGCTGCAACACAAAACG
>JALGUK010000223.1 GCA_029820875.1 Candidatus Zipacnadia bacterium | reverse complement strand
GACAAGAATGAAGCAGACACCATTATGTTCATTCGCCGCTGTGCAGCCAAGCTCCTTTTCGTGCGTGCGCGAGGGATATTGCACCTGGTCAGGCAGGTATCGGCGCTTCGTACAGGAATTGAGCGGAATTGAAGGCTTGAATCACCGCTACCGAACCTCGCCGAACAGCTCGGAGGTAAACAAGATTGTGCGTACATTAGTGACAGGGCCGGCCAAGGGCTACCTGTGCGTGGCCACGGCGGCAGTGTTGTGGGCATCTTCGGGGACGGCGGGCAAGGCCCTGTTTGGCGGCGGGATGACCCCGTTTGAGCTGGTGCAGGTGCGCGTGACGCTCTCGTCGCTCATTGTGCTGGCCGCGCTGGCTGTCTGGGACCGGAGGCTCCTTCGCATCCGCTCCCGCGACATTCCGTATTTCGCGGTCCTGGGTGGCGTGGGAATGGCGCTCCTTCAGGTGATGTACTTTTACGCCATAAGCAAGATCCAGGTTCCGGCGGCAATTCTGATACAGGACACGGCGCCGATTCTGGTTGCCGTCTTCGCCACGTTGTTTTGGAACGAACGGTTCAGCAAGTTGAAACTGGTGGCCCTGGTCCTTGCGTTCGGGGGATGCTATCTGACCATCGGCGGCTACAGCCTACATTTGCTGCAGATGAATCGCCTGGGACTTCTCGGCGGGCTTGCGGCGGCCTTTTCGTTTGCGGGATATACTCTGCTCGCCGAGCGTGGAATGCACCGATACACGCCGTGGACCGTCATCTTCTACGCTTTCGTGTTCGCAGCGCTTTCCTTCCATGTTTTTTACCCGCCCTTCCGCTACCTGTTCGCGGGCTATACACCCGCCCAATGGGGATGGATCCTTTACATTGTCGTAGCGGGCACTGTAATTCCATACGGATTGTACGCTGTCGGCATAAGCCACATCCGCTCGACCCGCGCCATAATCACGGCCCTGCTCGAGCCTGTGGCCGCCGGATTGATGGCCTTCTTCCTGCTGGGGGAGGTGCTTCAGCCGCTGCAGATTCTGGGCGGGGGACTGGTCATCGGGGCCGTGGCACTTCTCCAGTTCGAGCGGGAGCACGACGAGCTGACACCGGAACGAATCCGGGCGTCACATGCCGAACATGTGAGAGATTAGCGTATGGAGACGCCGGTCCACCAAAACTTCCTGACCATTGACTGGATTGCGCTGGTCGTCTACCTTGCGCTGGTGGTGTCGGTCGGGAGCCTCTTCTACAAGCGCCAGAAGGACACCGAGGACTTCTTCCTGGCCGGGCGCAGCATGCACTGGTTGCCGGCGGGCATCTCCGTCATGGTGACCATGCTCAGCGCCATAAGCTACATGGGGCTTCCGGCCTGGGCCTACAAGCACGACATGACCTTCTACGCGGTTTACTTCTCCATTCCGGTCGCCCTCCCCATCGTGATGGCGGTCTTTCAGCCGTTCTTTTGCAACCTCAAGCTGTTTACGGCCTACGAATACCTCGAGAGACGCTTCGGCCTGGTCGTGCGGATGATTGGGAGCGCAGTATTTCTTGTCCTGAGAGCATTCGGCACGGCGGTCGTCATATACGCGCCGGCAAAGGCGCTCGCAGTCATCACCGGTATGCCGGAGCTGCCTGCCATCATTGTCATGGGCGTGCTGGCCACCGGCTACACGATAATGGGAGGCATGAGGGCGGTCATCTGGACAGATGTTATCCAGTTCGTCGTGCTCTTCGGGGGAATCGTGGCCGTCATGTTCCTCGCAATAGGCCGCGCCGGAGGCTGGGCGCACTTCTGGGACGTGGGGATGGCGTACCACAAGTTCAAGATGATAGACTGGACGGTTGACCCCACCCTCAAGACCAGCATATACGCCTGCCTGATTGGGGGAACATTCGTCAACCTCGTCTCCTACGGCGTGGACCAAGTGGTTCTGCAGCGGTATCTTACGACCCGCTCCCTCAGGGACAGCCGCAGGTCGCTGTGGTTCAACATCTTCGCGGTCTTCCCCGTCGGGCTGGTGAGATATGTAGCGGGCATTGCCATTTTTGTCTTCTACCTCGAGCACCCGCATCTTAGAACGTTCACCGACCCGGACAAGGTGCTGCCGTTCTTCATCGTCCAACAGCTTCCAGCCGGCCTGTCAGGGGTTTTCGTCGCCGGCATCTTCGCAGCCGCGATGTCCTCAATGGACTCGGCGATACACGCCCTGACCACCGCCACGGAGGTGGACTGGCTCCAGCGGCTTTGGGGCAGGCACCGCCCGCCCGGCCAGCAGGTGGCCCGCGCGCGATGGCTGACACTTATGTGGGGGGCAATCACCACGTTCCTGGCCGTCTTCGCGGCCACCAGGCTGGGGCTTCTAATCGAGGCTTCAAACAAGGTCAACGGTTTCTTCGGGGGCGTGCTGCTCGGGATATTCCTGCTGGGCCTGCTGAGCACCCGCGCCCGTCCGTGGCCTACCATCACCGGAGCAGTGGTCGGAATAGCCGTCGGTTCCTACTTCGCGTATTTCACGGACTGGTCGTTCCTGTGGTGGGCGCCGCTCGAGACCCTGGTCACGATTGCCGTGGGCCTGGGCCTGAGCCTGCTTAGGCCCAAAGCCCCCGATGAGCAAGCAGCCGTCGAACCTTACGTCTTCCGCTGGCGCACGCCCGCGCAGAGCGAAGAGGCGCAGACATCGCAGGGCATCTAAGGTGCCGACTGCTTGTTGCCTTCGTCCGCCCATTGTCCTGTTACAGACGGCGGAGCAGGAGCCGGCCCGTCATTTGGAAACACGCATACGGTAAGCGACCGCGCCGGCGCTTTCAGGGTGATGCCGGCGGGCCGGCCGGTGGGCCAGCGGGGATGGTGCGCCCGGATGCCTTGATTGTCGCGGGTCACGATAAGCACCGGTGCCGTCCGGGAAGAGGGCAGGCCCGCAATCTTGAGCGCAACGGTGCGGCTTTGCGGTGCTTTGTTCACGACGAACACCGCCGCCTGAGCGTTGCTACGAGCTGCGAACACCTCGAGTTGCCCATCCCCCTCCTGCAAACGAACCGGCACGGCCTGTCCGCGGAAGTAATGGTTGTACAGCCAGTAGGTGTCGGCAATCGGCCGCCATTTCAGCGTTTCGTCCTTCCAACCCACCATGCCATAGGCGGCAATTCTAACATCGTGGATGCAGGCTGCGTCAATATCCGTGTACGCAAGATGGCCCAGGACGCTCGCCGCCCACACGGCGGCGAAATTGTTCGCTACACGCGGGTCCCACGGGTCCCAGGCATGGTAGTTGACGTGATACTCGCTTATCAGCAGCTTCAAGCGTCTCTCAAGCCCTCGCTTTTTCAGTTCTCGGCTTAGCTCGCGCACCTGCCGGGCGAACACCGGGGTGGCGGCCAGCAGAGATTCGTCGGGGGTCTCGGCGCTGCCAGTGCCGTACCTATGCCACGAGAGGAAATCAATGGAGTCGCCGGCACCGTCAAGAAAGCGCATCAGATTGTCCAGGCTGAACCAGGACCAGGCAGGCCCTCCCACCTTGACGCACGGGTTCGCCCTTTTCATCGCACGTGCGCACATACCGACAAGCTCCCCAAGCGCCTCGCGGTCCTCAAGCCACGGCCTCGGCTCGTTGAAAAGCTCCCAATACTCGATGCCCGGTCGGTCTTCGGACGGGCCGAACAGGCGGGCCGCCCTGGCCATCGCCTCCGCGACGCGAGGCCACTTTTCCCGCGGCAATGGGTGCCTCTTGCCATCTTTGTCCACGACAACAATCGGAGCGGAGCCCGGGCA
>JALGUK010000222.1 GCA_029820875.1 Candidatus Zipacnadia bacterium | reverse complement strand
GTTCTTGAGCTTACAGGCAACAAGATAGTCAGCCTTATCAAGGCCGAAGTGCTGCTCGTGCCTGTCATGCTTTTCTGCAGCTTCCTGTTCTGGTCATTCATGTGGAGCCTGGCGCCAATCCCCTCCCAGGCCTATCCGTATGCCCAGAAAATGTGGTACCTGACCGCGCTTCGGCAGGCGTTGTGGTACACGGCGACTACCGAGGGCAACCAGTTGTTCCTGCAGGCCATCCACTGGGACTTCATCACCTACGGTTTTGTCTTCTCCGTGGGCTTATACGCCATCCTGTCCGGTTTGGGCCTGCCCACGATGTTGGTCTACGGGCTTATCCGCGGCTCCCAGACCATTCCCCATGATATTTTCCCCGAGGTCATCGGGGCGTTCATCTCTCGCTATTACCTTGAGAAGCGGTTCGGCAAGAGGCGCTGGAAACAGTATGCCACGGTGCTGATGGCCGGCTTCTCTTGCGGGATGGGGCTGATTGGGATGGGCTGCGTCGCCATTGCGATGATCTCCAAGTCCGTCACCCACGCGCCATACTAAAGGGGCGTATGCAGGCTCCCCGTAGATGACCGTAGGGGGCGTAAGCACCTTCGGTCCCCTATTTTGGGGGTTTTTGGACGAAACAAGAGGCCGCCGGGGTGCTCCGGCGGCCGTAGTGGAATTATCGAGGCGAGGTTGATGGACGGAAGCCTAAGCCGACGCGCATTCTTCGAACAGGCTGCCGCCATAGGAGCCGGGTTGATGGCCCCTTCGCGTCTACTGCCAGCCTCCGACCAAGGTCCACACGTCCGGGAGGGTCCGAAAATGAGCGAGCGCCCCATCTTCCGCAGCAACCGTCCCGACGGCAGGTTCATGAGCACGGCCGGCTTCATTCACGCTTACATGAAGGCCCATCCGCCGAAGCTGGCGTTCGCTCCCGAGATGAGCGCCGCGCAGTTCCCGGCGTGGCAGGAGCGCGTGAGGGACAAACTGCGTGAAGTCATGTGCTTCCCTGATGTACCAGCACAGCCCGCCCCGAAACATCTATGGACAGAGAAACGCGACGGGTACGAGCTGCAGAAGTGGGAGGCTTATCCCGAGCCGCTTAGCGTCGTGCCGTACCTGGTTCTGATCCCGGACGGTATCAATGCGACCTCCCCTGGTCCGGCCGTGCTGTGTTTCCCTGGTTCGGCGACGAGCAAGGAGCTACTGGCAGGCGAGCCGGAGCTTGATGGTTCTGATCCGGGCAATGCTCACCCCAAGCGCAACCGAATGGCGCAGTGGTATGCCAGGGAGGGGATCACCGCCATTGCGGTGGACAACCCCGGGATTGGCGAGACGGCGGATTCCATCCGTCCGGGGCGGCACGAAATCTGTGTGCACGCCATCTGGGCGGGCCGTCACTACGAGGGCATCTCCGTGTTCCAGAAGCTTGCGATACTGGAGTGGGCAAAACGGCAGCCATATGTGGACCCGGACCGAATCGCGGTCAGCGGTCACTCTCTCGGGGCAAAGCCTGCGTTGGTGTTAGGCGTGCTCGACCCCTCGCTGGCCGCCGTCGTGTGGAATGACTTTACATCCGACTGGCGAGAGCGCGCCATCGCCATGAACCTCGCGCGGATTGCGATATGGCAATACGTGCCCGGCATGCTGGAGTGGTTCGACTATACCGATCTGATGGCTGCGCTCGCCCCAAGGCCCTTCCTCATCACTGAAGGCGGCCGGACGAAAGACATCGAGAGAGTGCGAGATGCCTACAAGCTGCTCGGTGCCGAGCGTCAGATGAAGGTCGTCTATTACCCGAAGTACGCCACGCCGGACCTGCGGCCGTTCGACGATGAGGAGCTACCCGAGGGTCTCAGCGACGAGGAGTACTTCCTGTACGCCAACGTGGACGCTCCCATGCACTGCTTCAAGGAGAACATAGCCGTCCCGTGGTTGTCAAGAGTGCTTCGCAAGCGCGGGAGTAAACGGAGGATAAGCCGATGAAACGCTATGGACTGGCAGCATTCGGGCTAATCATAGTGGTTCTGTCCGGCTGCACGCCGCGGCAACCCGCGGAGGCTCCCGAGACGGCCAAGAGACCTAAGACCCAAATCACGCTGTTTACGTGGACGCCCGAGGACGAACTTCGGGTCAACCAGGAGCTGATTGCCAAGTTCGAAAGCGAACACCCGGACATCCAGGTCAAGCTGATAAACGACGCATCCCATGCGGCGATGCAGAAACTGCAGACGATGATTGCCGGCGGGACGCCGCCGGATGTGATGTCCATCCACGGGGCGTTTCTCATCCCACTGGCTGCCAAAGGCGCGCTGTATGACTTGGGTAAGCTTGCGCGGCGAGACCCCAACTTTGATATTGGCGACTTCTACCCGCGACTTCTGGAGTTGTGCAGGTACAAGGGGATACTTTACTCCATCCCACGCTATACGTCCGTTTACGCGCTGTTTTACAACAAGGAACTCTTCGACTCCGCGGGGCTTTCATACCCGGATGACACCTGGACATGGAAGACTTACCTGGAAACCGCAAAGAAACTGACGAAGGACACCGACGGCGACGGTGAGAACGACCAGTGGGGCTGCACGATAGATTTCTGGGGCGCACGGCTTTATCCCTGGCTATGGCAAAACGGCGCGGACTTGATGAACAAAGACCGGACCCGTTGCATCATCGACAGTCCGGAAGCAATCGAAGCCTTGCAGTTCGTGCATGACCTCGCGCATAAGTACCATGTGGCGCCGCTGAGCAATCCCAATAACGAGGACGAAACCCTCGATTCCTTCTGTGTCGGGAAGATCGGGATGTATATGACCGGTCCGTGGGACATACAGGCGCTTCGCGACGCGGAAAAAAGCTCGGGCCTCAAGTGGGATGTCGCCCCCCTACCCAAGGGGAAGGTGCGGGCAACGATGCTCGGCATGGAAAACTACGGCATTGCCGCCGCAACTAAGCACATTCATGAGGCCTGGGCACTGTACAAGTATCTGGTCAGCCCGCAGTCCCAGGAGATTATGGCCGACCGCCTCGATAAGATGCCATCGCGAATTTCAGTGGCTGAAGGGCCCTATCTGGCCGCGGATTGCGGTTATAACCGCAAAGTGTTCGTGGACGCGCTCAAGTACGCCCACAAGCCCCCGAACATTCCCCAGTGGAACGAGATTCAGGGGATACTGAAGGAGAACTTCGACGCTATCTGGGCCGGCGAGCGCGATGTTGCCGAGGGGTGCAAGCGCGCCGCAGAGCAGGTGAACAAGGTCCTGGCCGAATCCGCGGCGCCTTAGCTCGCCAACGGTGCGCAGGCGCAAGCCGTTCCGTCAAGAAAGTACGTGCGCGGGCCGGTATTGACTTTTGTTTCCATCTGGGTTACACTCCAATGCGCAGGGAGGGATGCTCCTTGATTTCGACAGCCGACTTCAAAAACGGCCTCACCATTGAGCTGGATGGTGAGGTCTATTCGATTCTGGAGTTTCAGCATGTAAAGCCCGGCAAGGGCGGGGCTTTCGTACGTTCGAAGTTGCGTAACGTCAAGACGGGCAACGTCTTCGAGAAGACGTTCCGGGCCGGAGAAAAGGTGGAGCCGGCTCACGTCGAGCGACGGAAGATGCAGTACCTTTACGGTGACGGCGAAGACTACAATTTCATGGACCTGGAAAGCTTTGAGCAGATTGTCATCAGCGCCGACCAGATCGGCGAGCAGCGCAAGTTCCTCAAGGAGAGCGAGGAAGTAGACGTTGTCATGCACGAGGGCAACGTCATCGGGATAGAA
>JALGUK010000221.1 GCA_029820875.1 Candidatus Zipacnadia bacterium | reverse complement strand
GCCGCAAGCGCGTTTTGACCGGCTGGGGACGTAAGCTTCAGAGCCGCCGCCGGCTCAGCGGCGTCCTCCGTGTTGCACAGCAGCAGTGTCGCTGACCCGTCAACCCCCTCGAGGTTCGGCAACTGCGCCTCAAGGTGAAAATCGCCGAAAAGCGGCGTGTCAAAAAGCCGGGTATTGTCGCCAATCGTCCGCCAGAGGGCCGTCCCTCTGGCCCAGTTGGACATGCTGTCCTCCTTGACGAACTGCTCCACTATCCGTTCCAGCTCAACTCTTTCACCCAGGAAGGAGACATTGAGGTCGTCAAAACACGCCTTCCTATCGCGGCCCTCGACGTACAGGCCGACCTTCCCTTTTACATCAACGGCCGTCGGGTCGGCGGCCTCAACAGGCGGCCCTTCACCGACGGTTCCTCTCAAGTAGCCCTTGTCAATGGTGAACGTAAGGCGTGAGAACGTGGTCGGGGCGTAGTCACAGGTACGCTTGCCCAGTACTCGCCCCTTGCCGTCTTCCACCCTCAGGATTTCCTGGCAGAAACGCCTGGGGTTCTGCTCATCTGCGCCCCATCGGAACAGGTAGTAGTCGCCGGGGCCGCGATAGGCTGCATAGATACCGATGGCTGCCGCATCCTTCGGTTTGGCCTTGACATTCACCGTGTAGTTTGACCACTTGGGTGACCCGATGACCGCCGCGGCTCGACTGCGGCCGTTCACCGTGTAGTTTGACCACTTGGGTGACCCGATGACCGCCGCGGCTCGACTGCGGCCGTGGTCACCTGTACCGTAAAGGTGCCCCTGCCGCAACTCCCACTTCCCCAGCACCGGCGACGCCAAAGCCCGACCGTAGTCGTCAAAATCCGCCGACAGCAGTTGGAAATCGCGGATATGGACGTCGTCGAAGTAGGCTCCATCGGAGTCACCTACGTACAGACCCGCCTTCCCGTACGCAAGAGCGTCATCGGCAACTTCCAGCACCACCTGCTCGTCGACGGTAGCCTGCAGACGGCCCTCGCAGACGCCCAACCCCACCTCGTACCACTGGTTCGGCTCCCACGGGCCTGCCTGGTCTGCAAGCACCCGCCATTTGCCGTCAACCACGCGTATTAGCTGCCGACGTCCGACTGGAGGCTGCCCCCCCAGCCCTTCGGCACGTGTCCAGCGGTACAGGTAATAATTGTCGGGATCCACAAAGCGGCAGACAAGCCCGAGCGCACCGTGACTGGCCGGCGACTTCACCGCCGCCGTGATGCGGTAATCGTCCCAGAACCAGTAGCCCGTGGTCACAATTCCACCGAACTGGGCCGAGCCGCAGTAACTGAACGGGTTCGCGCTCCAGTTGGGCTTCAGGCCCGCGCTGCGGGCGCTTCGTAGCTCCCACTTGCCGGAGATGGCATCCCAGGTCGCTTCGCCCTCGGCCCGCATGAAGTCGTCGTCGAGCCAGATTCTCCCCAGCGGCTGCAGAGCCACATTTTGGAGCCTCGCACCGCCCGTCGTCTCCCATCCGATTTGCCCTTGCATGAACGTATCGTCGTATACATGCAAAAGCGTCCGGCCCCCGCAACTGACATTGATAATCCACGCCCGTCTGTTCACCGTCAACTCCCACACGCCGGACGGCGCCTCCGGCAGGCGGACCTCGCCCCCGAGCTGCACCTGGCGCCCGCGGACGACCTTCAACAACATCGCCTTGCCGGCCCTCAGGCGGAGAAGATAGTGGTTGGACTCATCGGCAAATGAGAAAACCAGGCGCGCCTCATCGCCTGCAAGCCACGGAGAGGGCGCTGTGAGCGTGAAACTGACCACATACTCGGTGTCAGGTGCTTCGTCGAGAAACTGGTAGCCCTCCGCAGACGCCGGGATAATCAGCGCCGCAGCGAGTACGAACATGGCATTCAGCGCGACCAGTTGGGGATGCTGTCTCGGCGGACATATCATGCACGGTCACCTCTCAAGCAATTGTGACCAATCCCATCGTCGCCGTTGGGAAGGCGCGGAGGCTATATCGCTGCCATTCCTCAGCCCACCGCTTTATGATATTCGCCGGGCGGAGGAAAATTCTTCCCCGCATCATCCAGCACAAGAACCCAGTCCTTCCCCGCGCCCCTGGAGGGCGGCGTGAACCGACGCGTCCCGGTGCCGGGAAAATGCCCGAACAGCTCTGATGCTCCGTTGCGCGGGTCGTACCAATAGGCATTCACCGCTTGCCCGGACAGCTTTCTCATGTCTATCACAACCGGCTGTCCCGAGGGGATGTAGACAAACGCGTAGCTGCCGTCAGAGGCCCGTGCTGCCTGAACGTGATTCTCGCCACTTCCCTGTCCCCCAGCAATGACCTCCTGGTCGGGCACCATCGCATACCATGGCCGCGATTCGAACAGCCGCCGCATGATCCCCATCTGAACCGCTCCGGGGAACTGCATCGCTTCCCGCCAATGCGTGTTGGGGTGGGCGAAGGGCTTTTGTCTCGGGTTATCGGGATCGTAGAACTGCCAGACATCGTTACACCCATAGGTATGCCCCGCCGCGCCGGCAAGTACAGCCCAGTACGCCTGTTCTCGGATCAGAGCAGGCGTGCCCCTGGTCTTGTTGTCCCACTTTCCTGGATTGGCCCAGTAACGGGAGCCGTCGGCGTGATAGGGATGATTCTCATAGCATGGCTCCAGGTCGATGACCGGTCGAGTAGGCTTCATCGCGCGATCCGCCGCAATCAAGCGATAAGTGGGGTACGCCCAAGCGTGTCCTGAGTAGACGCCGTTAAAATCGAGCCACTGTGAATCGCCGAATAGGTGCGAGGAGCACAGTCTGTCGTAATAGATGTTCTCTGGGGGTATGCGCTTCCCGCGCTTTGCGCCGTGGAACGTCATTAGGAAGTCGCTGTCTCCATCTCCTACGTCCAATCCTTCGACCATTGCCTGCAGAATATCCTCGTATCCCCCAGGGTTCCTATCACCACCGATGACCCAGATGACATTGCTGTTCTTATACCGGTTGCCAACATACTCTCCGAAGATTCTCGCATTGTCCACGGTGAACGGATGCGGCCATCGCCCTACGTAGTCATACATCCAGTCGCTCCACGAAGGAGCAATGGCCACAACCATTCCCAGCGAATTGGCCTTGTTGACGATGTAGTCTACGTGCTGGAAATACCTGTCGTTGGGCCGCGCCGGATCCTTTCCAATCAGCGGCGCCTCGCCATACTGATTCTTTTCGTCCTGGCCTGCCTTCCATCCGATGAGGATAGCCATGATGACATTGAAGCCCTTGGCTGCACGGTCCTCCAGGTACTCGTCCGCTTCCTCGCGGTTGAGCATCATGAAAACGTCCCAAGCCGTATCGCACAGATAGAAAAACGGCTCACCGTCTTCCGTCACCAGAAAGCGGTGGTTATCGCTCACTCTCAATCGCGGCAGACCGGCGGCCTGCAGAGGGACAACACCGAGCAACGCAACAAATATGCCCCCCACAAGGGCGACCTTGAAATTCACCGGCATGATGCTCACATTCCTGCAGGCGGGTGTCTCGGGGTACGCTTGTTCTACGGCGCACATATGTTTATTAAACACCGCAGTAACCTACCCGTTCCCTTTGTCTCGCAAAAGAGGCGTCGGGGGGAGGAATCTGGAGTTCATGCGGCGAATTTACCAAATGTGTGGCGAGCTTGAGGTCATATCTTGGGCAGGGAGCATCTGGGATCGTGATTATTCGCACTCGCGCTTACGCACGGGCCGGTCTTGCCGGCAATCCTTCGGATGGATACTTCGGCAAGACGATTTCCTTCACCATTCCCGGCTACTATGCTCAAGTGCAGCTCTGGGAAAGCCCGCAGCTTGAGCTTGTCCTGAGCCCGGTACATGACCCCACACGCTTTGACAGCCTGGGACAGCTCTGGCGTACGGCCAGCCGTGACGGTTATTACGGCGGGCTGCGAATGATTTACGCGACCTGTAAAAAGTTCCGGGAATACTGCGTTCATCATGGAATCAGGGTCCCCAAGCGCAACTTCACTATCACCTACGAGACTACAATTCCGCGCCAGGTGGGCCTGGGCGGGTCAAGTGCAATCGTCGTGGCGACGCTGAAGGCTCTATTGGAGTTTTACGAGCTGACCGAGGAGCAGATTCCAAAGCCCATGCAGCCCAATCTGGCCCTGAGCGTGGAAACGGAGGAGCTGGAGATAGCCGCCGGCTTGCAGGACCGTGTGGTGCAGGTCTACGGGGGCCTGGTGTACATGGATTTCTCGCGCGAGCTGATGGAAGAGCGCGGGTACGGAGAGTATGAGAGCCTGGACCCATCCCTTCTCCCATCGCTGTTTCTCGTTCATATTGACGACCCCAGCGATTCCGGCCGCATCCACAGCGATATCCGCTTCCGCTTTGAGAAAGGCGACCCTGAAGTCCTCGCAGCCATCGGGCGATGGGCAGAGCTAGCGGATGAGGCCAAGAAGGCCCTTGTGGCCCGCGAGTATGA
>JALGUK010000220.1 GCA_029820875.1 Candidatus Zipacnadia bacterium | reverse complement strand
CATGAACACAACGAGGCATCTTACTTAACACAGCGCGCCGCCTAACTCTATCACTCTGAACGCAGCAAAGCATCTTACTTTGCCATTGTGAACGCAGCAAAGCATCTTACTTTGTCATTCTGAACACAGCAAAGCATCTTACTTTGCCATTGTGAACACAGCAGAGCGCCTTACTTTGTCATTGTGAACGCAGCAAAGCATCTTACTTTGTCATTCTGAACGCAGCAAAGCGGAGTGAAGAATCTCGCAGTCGCCGTTCCTGGAGCGGCGGGAATTCGGGGGACGGCGAGATTCTTCGCCTTCGGCTCAGAATGACAAGCCGGCTCAGGATACAGATGGCTGAGAGCCTTCGTCCTTGCTCAGAGTCACGGGCGCGGGCCTATACGAACTTTAAGGATGTGATATCAGTCACCCGACTTCGGTTCGTCCTCTTGCTGTTGCTGATACTTTTCGCGGGCGCCTGTTTGCTTGCCTGGCCGAATCTTTTCGCCGAACGCAGCCTCGAGGGCGTTGTTACCGGACAAGCCCAGGCCAGGCGGAGTGTGAGCATAGTCTGCGTAGGGGACGTGATGCTCGACCGGACGGTGTGGAAGAGAATCCAGGCAAACGGCCCGGGCAGCATCTTCGCACACGTAATGGACGACCTGCGCGCCGGCGACATTGTATTCGCCAATCTGGAGTGTCCTCTTGCCGACAGCGGCCCTCACAATCCCCATGCTTGCATTTTCCGCGCACCCACCCGTGCAGTGGCGGTTCTGCAAACGGTGCCGTTCAGCATTGTCTCGCTGGCGAACAATCACGCCTATGACGCCGGCCGGAAGGGACTGGAAACGACGATGGCCGTCCTTGAAAAGGCCGGCATTGCCTATATCGGGGCGAGCAGGGACGGAACCAGCCCACCGCCGCCGGTCTTTTTCGACATCAACGGCCTGAAAGTGGGCTTCCTGGGCTACACGGCTCTCTCGTTCGTGTATCGCTCCGATGCGAAGGTCACCGATATCGCCGCGCTCAAGCGGCAAATCGCCGATGCCAAGCGGGAGGCGGATTTGCTGCTCGTTTCGTACCACTGGGGAGACGAATACCACCGCACGCCAAACAAGCGCCAGAGGTTGATCGCCCACGCAACGATTGACGCGGGCGCCGATGTGGTCTTAGGGCATCATCCTCACGTGCTCGAAGGGATTGAGGTATACAAGCACGGCTTGATTCTTTACAGCATGGGCAACTTCGTCTTCGACCAGAGACCCGGGGAGCGGATGGAGACGGCGGTTTTCACAATAGCCTATACCGAGGGTCGGGGACTGCAGGTGACCGCGCGGCCGATGTGGATTCCACTGAAAACATGTGCACCGCAGCCGCCGGATGGGGCGAGACAAAGTGCTATCATCGAGCGTTTAAAGAAAATGTCGGCTGAACTCGGAACCGCTTTGCACACTAACGACGGAACAGTGTTCGTGAATGTGTCGCATAGAAACAACACCGACCATGACCATGCTATTGAAAGGAGTTGCAATCATGAGATACAATCCCCATAGTCTACCGCTGATGATTTCGCTCGCCGCTGTGATATTGCTTGTGACCACTTTGCCGGTCGCCGGCGAGGAGGCGGTCGCGATTGTCAACGGCCAGACCATCACGAAGACAAGACTTGTCAACGCTCTCCTGGCACGTACGGGAAGGCTTGTCCTCAACCAACTTATTGACGAAACGCTCATCCGGCAAGCGGCCAAGAAGCACAATGTGACCGTATCCAAACAGGAGGTGGACGAAAAAGTACAGACCCTTCGCAAGAAGGTCGAGGATGCACAAGCGAGGACCGGCCTTGACTGGGTCGGCTGGCTCGCGGCCCAGGACGTCAGCGAACAGGTGCTGCGGAAAGCCCTCGAGGTTGACCTGCTCGTCCAAAAAATCGTCGAGCCGCAGGTCAAGGTCGCCGACGAGGAGGTGCAGCAATACTATACGTCGAAAAAAATGGAGCTTAAACAACCAGCCGCCGTTCACGTGGCAATCATCGCGGTGGAAACGGAGACAGAGGCGAAAAACCTGCTCAAACAAATCCGAGACGGCGCGGACTTTGCCACTGTGGCCAAGGAGCATTCGCTTGACCCCACATCCAAGGGCAACGGCGGGGACATAGGCTGGATTCTCAAGGGCCCGCTGGCGGAGACCGCCTTTAAGATGACACCCGGCCAGGTCACAGGACCGATTACGGATAATGTTGAAGTCAACGGCACCGCAAAGACCTATTATTTCCTCGTAAAACTCATCGAAAAAAGGGCGGAGCACATCCCAACCTATGAGGAGGCTAAGGAGCCTATCCGCAAGGCGATGTTCGACCATCAAATGAGCGTCAAGACGGCGCAGTGGTACGCCAACCTGAGGAAGAAGGCCAAGATAGAGATAAAGATCGACTTTGCCAAGCTGCCGGGCTAATCCGCTGACACCCGGGCTGTTAGGCCGTTCCCGATACCATTTGGCGGCGGACGCCCTGACGTGTACATCAAGTTCCAATTCGGAGACAATCATGCATGGAGGGACAAACGATGGCCAAGATAGGACTGGCCGGCTGGAGCATTAACCGACGCTTCCGTTCCGGACAGGTCAAACTCCTGGACTACCCGAAGCTGGCGAAGGAGGAGTTCGGACTCGATGTGATTGAGCTGAACTCTCCGTTCTTTGAGAGCACCGATGACGAGTACCTCGCCCAGCTCCGCGCCAACGCCGAGCAGGCGGACGTCAACATGCTCCACATCTCCGTGGACGGGCAGGGCAACCTCTCGGCGACTGATGAAGACGAACGGAAAAAGGCGGTCGAGAATCACGCGGAGTGGCTCCAGATAGCAAAGAAGCTCGGATGCACGTCCATCCGAGGAAATGCCGGCGGCTCTGACGCGGCCCCAGATGATGAGGTGCAGGCCTGTGTCAGGAGCTTCAAAGAGCTTGGCGCCCTCGGCGAGAAGGCGGGCGTTAAGTTCATAATGGAGAACCACGGCGGCCTTTCGCGGAATCCGGAGCCGATTGTCCGGGTCATGAAGGAGGTCAACAGCCCCTGGGTGGGCACCTGCCCGGACTTCAACAACTTCGCCCCCGACATCCGCTACGCTGCTCTCGAAGCTATCGCACCTTGGGCGGTCGTGGTACACGCCAAGATGCTCGAGTTCGACGAGACGGGTGAGGAGGCCAACATAGACATCGGCCGGTGCCTGCAGATATTCAAGGACGCCGGCTACGATGGCTATTATCTGATAGAGTACGAGGGCTCTACCGACGACCACGAGGGCGTCCTTAAGGCGAAGGCGCTGCTTGAGAAGTACCTGTAGGTGCCAATGACCGAAACTCAACAGCAACAGAAGGGGGCGAATGGACGTGGAAATAACGCCAACCGTCACCGGCGTGGCGGCATTGCTGTCGGTTACGGCCATGCTCGCGGCCGAGCCGCTGTTTGAGGAGACGGATGTGTTCATCTCGGGCCAGGACAACGTTGCCCAGTACCGGATTCCCGCGCTGGTGACAACAAACGAGGGCACGTTGCTGGCTATCTGCGACGCCCGGGTTGACAGGCCCGGTGACGCGCCGAACAACATTGACCTCGTGCTCAAGCGCAGCACCGACGGGGGCAAGACATGGGGGCCGCTGGAGGTCATCATCAACCTGCCCGACAAACTGGCGGCCGGCGATGCCTGCGCGTTGGTGGACCGGCAGACCGGCGCGGTCTGGATAATTTACGACCATGTCTATCCGAACCTGGAATCCATGAAGAAGGACTTTCCCGAGCTTCCCCCCGGCACCCGGCCTGGATATCAGGGCCGGGTAATCCGGCTCCACGCTGTAAAGAGCGAGGACGACGGGCACACGTGGTCCGAGCCTCTGGACCTGACCCCCATGGTCAAGGACGAGGCGTGGTTAGCAGCCATGGCGGCGCCGGGCATGGGCATCCAGGCGCGCGACGGCAGGCTTATCGCCCCCGGCTACCACCGATTGGCCGCCGACACGTTCGATGCAGACCACTCGCACCTTATGTACAGCGACGACCACGGCAAGACCTGGCACGTCACCGCCAGCCCGGGCGGAGCCACGAACGAGTGCCAGGTGG
>JALGUK010000219.1 GCA_029820875.1 Candidatus Zipacnadia bacterium | reverse complement strand
GGAAGTGGCGCAGGCGATGCGGCCCGAAGCACCAAGGCCCATCCGGAGGGTGCCGATTATCGGCGTCGGGGGGATAATGTCCGCCCTGGACGCCGTCGAGTTCATGCTCGCCGGTGCATCCGCCGTCGCCGTCGGCACCGCAAACTTCGCAAACCCGCGCGGAACTATTCAGATGATAGACGACCTCGAGGCGTACCTCGTCGCGCAGGGAATGAGCGACGTGAGCGAGCTGGTGGGGAGTCTTCAATTGTGAGAGATGTCCCGCCGGGCCTGAAAAAGCGCTTGAAAGAGGTCGAGGCAAAGGTCGGCAAGCCGATAGCATTGCGCGCCGTCCGGCTGCCCGAGGAGAACGTTCGCGGGCGCATAACCGACAAGGGCCGCTACGTCCTCATCGAGTACCGCGATGACGTCCCAGGTTTCTTCTGGGACGTGGACATCATCCGGGAACTGCTCAAAGCAGCCGAAGAGGGGCGGCTGGGCGCTATTATTGACGCAACCACCTAAGGCTAAGCTCCTCTGCCCCGCGACCACTTCCCCCACGCCGCCTTATGCGCCTGCACATGCGCCATTGGGTCCAGGGACGGGTCATTAAGCAAGGGCATCAGGTCCATGGCGAATGTGATGGCGGTCGTGACATCCACGCCGTGAGACGCATGGTAGGTTGCGTGGGCGCGCCGCCGCCCCATGGTCGCCAGGTCATACCGCTTGCCGCCGCATATCTGCGAGTCGAAGATGCCCAGCAATGAAGCAGCAAGGTTTTCATGGGCCGCCACATCGAAGGCGACCTTGTCCTCGTCTATCATCCAGTCGAGGTCCCTCCAGACCTCGCACCCGTAAAACTCCTTCGGTCTGGCTTCCTCCGGCATTTCCCGCAGGGCCGCGATGGTCCGGAGCGCAGCGGCTACGTGGGTGTCGTGCTTGTCGGCGAGATTGTGGGTGTAGATGACCTGCGGGCGGGCGGCGCTGATGACTTGCATAAGCTCGCCCACGATTTCACGCCGGCTTGGGTCTTTCGCGGCCGAACTCGGATAGTCGAGCAGCACGAGAGCACCGTACTCCCCCACCACCGCCGCCTTCTTGGCCTCCTTGCGGCGGACGACCTGCATTTGCTCGTCGGTGTAGTCCGCATACAGGTCATCGCGGGGGCTGCCGCTTCCGTTGGTGACTATCAGGCCGCCGAACCAGTTCTCCTCGCTGCCGAAACACTGCAGGATGCCGTGGTATGCCATGATTTCGAGGTCATCCTGGTGGGCACCAATGGCCAGATGTGTAATGCGTTTGAGCCCCTCCTCAGCATCCAGACCGTCAGGAACAAACACTTCAGCTCCAGGATTGGTGAATTGCATGGTTCCGCCTCCTAATCAGTCCGCAGATGTGCGTCGAACCGTCACGATTGTTTAACTTCAGGCAGGCTCGCAGCAGCGATCGCCTGGCCCACGCGCCGGCTCATTTCATCGGGCAGGTGCAGGGAGATTGCCCCGGACAGCTCCGGAAACTCCTCCTTCAGCACCTTCTCGGTGTTCTCCAGGATTATGTGCCCGCCTTCGCCCGAAGTCACGCGGCCCAGAATAAGCACGTGCCGCAAGTCGTAGAAGTCATTATAATGCGCGATTGCATACCCGAGCCATGTTCCGATGGTCTCGAAGACCTTGCGTGTACGCTCGTCGCCCTTGGCTTGGTAATCCTGGATTATTTTGAGCTGCTCAGCGGGTGTCTCCCCGGCGCTCAGGTCCAGGCCGACCTTATTGGCAAGCCGGATGGCCCCAACCTGGGAGAAGTACTGCACTCCGCAGCCGCGATCCCCGGACCACTCATCAACGGGAGCGTCGGGGCTGTAGTCAATAGGCACGAAGGCCAGCTCGTTAAGCCATCCGGTGATGTTGCCATCCGCGTTGACATAGCCGCCTGCCTCGCTGGACCCCATCGCAATGCCCAGTACGGAGTTGTCCTCAAGGGTCATCGCTCCGGCGAGAGCGGTCACTTCCCCGTCGTTTACAGCCACGATGGGGACATCGCCCATTTCATCGGCGATGTTGAGGAAGATGTCCTTGACACGGGCGTCGAACACATCCTTGGGTATACCCCGGAACAGGGAGGCGACCATCACGCGGTTATTGATGTATACGCCTGCGGAGCTGACCCCAATGCCGTCAACACGCGGGAGGTGCTCAGCCGCCTTCTTGAGCGCCGCGCGGATGTGGGAGTAATGATACTCCGGGTCAGTCTGCGGGCGGGGGTCCCAGACGATCTCATCGCTGAAAACCGGCTCCCCGTCAATGACGGCGGCGACCTTGTGGTCGCTGGCCCCGGCGTCGAATCCAATACGACAACCGTTAAGGTGCCGCCCCATGGGGGTCGTCTCCTCTTTGGCCGGCGGGACATTGTCGGCCTGGGTGACCTCTACGGTGAACGGGCGCTCGTAGACGCCGCCCATGAAGTCGTAATCGAATGCGCGCTCGCCGGTGGGGGAGTATACCTGCTTGATGTATTGCCCTATCTCCTCCGGGCCACCAATAATGACACGCCAACCGCCACGCTGCCAAAGCAAGAACTTCACCAGCCGCTCGGTATAGAAGAAGTTGGCTTCCGCACCGTCCGCATCAGGCGCAAAAACCTCGGTCTCGAAGCGCGATATTGACCCGTCGCCGCGCTCCAGGCCTATCACCAGCGGCACGCCCTTGCCGGATTCGCGGACCGCTGCACGAAACGCACGGTTGGCGAGGGATGCAGGCCGAAACTGGTCATCCAGAGGAGGGGTGACCTTCGGTTCAACAAGAGGCATTGTCTTTGACATGCTAATCCCTTCCCTTTGCGCTGCTCTTGCCCTGGCCGCCGGCTTCCAAGGAGCAGCCGGGGCCAAATACTATTTGTTGATTAATACTTGACAAGCTCCTTATATCTTTAGTTCCCCGTCCACGCCGAAACACCTGCTAAGTTATGGTGCTGTTTTGCCTCTTACTGAGCATCTCCCCCACACTTCAAGGTCAACCGACGGCACTTGGCGAAGCACTGCCTGCCAGACATATTCATTCATTCCGTATGGGGATGCTACGAATGCGAATTCTCGTTGTCAACGTGGGTACCACATCATTTAAATATCGGCTTCTTGATATGGTTGACGAATCGGTCATCGCGAGGGGAAGAATCGAGCGGATTGGCAGCCAAAAGGCACCGATTACGCTTGAGACACGCGGGGCAGGGACCTTGCGACAAGAGGGCGCTATCCCGAATCATGCAGAGGCTATCAAACTCGCCATCCAAACGCTCACGACGGGCAGGTTCGCCTGCCTGAATTCCCTCGATGAGCTGGACGCGGCGGCATTCAAAACAGTCCACGGGGGACAAATCACGGGCACGGTTGTCATTGACGAGACCGTCCTGCACGCCCTACGTGAGGCAACCCCCGATGCGCCGGCGCATAACCCGCCCTTCATTCGGGCGATCGAAATCTTCCGCGAGATGTGTCCGACCCTCCCGTTGGTCGGCGTCTTTGAGCCGCATTTTCACCAGAGTCTGCCCGCTCGCGCTTATACTGGCTCCTATCCGTATGAGTGGCAAGAGAAATACGGTATCCGCAAGCTCGGATTCCACGGCGCATCACATCACTACATCGCACAGCGCGTGCCACAGCTACTGGGCAAGCCGTCCGAAGCGCTCAGGATTATTTCCTGCCATCTGGGTGGTAGTTCGTCTTTGTGCGCCATCTATGGCGGGATGTCTGTGGACACGAGCATGGACTTCTCACCGCAGGCTGGGGTGCCCATGGGTACGCGCTGCGGCGACATAGACGTTTTCGCGGTGTTGCACGCGATGGACCGCGAAAACTTGACAACCGACGATATGCGCCGTATTCTCACCAATGAGAGCGGTCTCGCGGGGATTTCCGGCATAAGCGCCGACGTGCGCGATATCGAGGATGCAACCGAGCAAGGGAACAAGAGAGCGCAACTTGCGCTGGATGTGTTCGCTTACCAGGTGAAAAAGTACATAGGCGCGTACATCGCAGCCATGAACGGGTGCGACGTACTGGCCTTCACAGGAGGTATCGGGGAGCGCGGTGTGAAGATGCGGGAGCGGATTTGCACAGATTTACAGTGGCTGGGCATCAGCATCGACCCAGAGCGCAACGAAACATGCGTTGGGGCCGAAGGTGTAATTTCCCCGGATGACTCGCGGGTCACGGTCATAGTAGTTCCGACCAACGAGGAGCTTATCGTGGCGCGTGAGGCTGTGAAAGTCCTTCACAAGGCATCATAGGCCGTCCCGCCGGCGGCAGTCCTCGTATTCCGGTGCCACGGTTACGAATTCATCGCCGATTCTTCCGACTTTGACCCGCACCTTCCCCCACGGCGTCTGCACTTCGACTCGTTCCCGCGCAAGGACCTCCCGCTGCCACCTGGTAGTGCGCACTCCGAACGTGGTGGTCTCCCGCAGGAACGCCTGCACAACCTGGTCAAGTCGTTCGGCGGGCGCAAGCGCCGAGAGTTTAGTGGCGTGGCGGCCTTTTTTCATGATAATAGGCGTCATGTAAACATCCACGGCACCTGCATCAAACAACCTCTCGGCTGCATACCCCAAAAGCTCCGGATTCATGTCGTCAATGTTCGCTTCCACCAGGTGAATCGTCTCCCGCAGCGGACCTGCAGCCGGTGGTAACTCCCCGATGCAAACGCGCAGCAGGTTAGGAAGAGTCGGCCAGTTATTTGTACCCGCGCCGTAACCGACCTTCTCAAGCGTCATTTCCGGCATCGGGCCGAATCGGTCACTGATGGTGGCTAAAATGGCGGCGCCTGTTGGGGTGAGCGTCTCCCCGTCCACGTCAATCTCCCTCACCGGAACACCAGTCAGCACTTCAAGCGTGGCCGGCGCAGGCACCGG
>JALGUK010000218.1 GCA_029820875.1 Candidatus Zipacnadia bacterium | reverse complement strand
GTTGTTCCGGGGGTGCGCTACACTTTGTCGGTCTATGCGAGGACACACCGCGCGTCCCATGTTGCCGTTGCGGCCTGGGGCAGCGATGCCGGCGGTGAGACCATCAGCTACGCTATCGGCGGGGAAACGGCGGTTCCCGACGAGCTGCCCAACTGGGGCCGGTTCGAAAAGACGTTCTTTGCGCCCGACAACTGCGTTGCGGTCAAGGCTCACCTGATTTGCAACGGCGGCGAGGTTTGGTGGGACGGGGTTATGCTTGAGGCGTCCTCGGAGATGAGCCCCTGGCGTGAAGGCCCGCGCATTCACGGGCCAAAGGCGCCCGCCGGAAACCTGCTGACAAATTCAGGTTTTGAGCAAGGTGAAAAGGGCTGGACGCTGTGGCGGGAAAATCCGGATGAGTCCTCAGGCGGTCCGGAAGTTGGCGCGGCTTTTCGGGGCAAGATGGCGTTTCACGTACTAAATCGCGGTACCGGCGGCGCAAATCTCTTCTCGGAGGGCGTTCCCTGTAAGCTGAATACGTCTTACACATTGAGCGCTTATGCGAAGACCAGGGCAAGTCGGAACGCCCGGGTTGCGGTATGGGCGCTTGCCGCCGATGGAAGCACTATCAAGTACGGACTCAATCCCATTATCACTCCGCCGCGGACCACGCAGGGCTTCCAACGCTTCGTAACGACCGTGGTAACGCCTCCAAATGCCGTCTATCTACGCGCGCATCTGATTTGCAACGGCGGCGAGGTGTGGTGGGACTGCGTCCAGCTCGAACAGGGTGCCAATGTTACCGATTACCGGGATGGCCCGGAGGCGTTCGTCGAGCCGGTAAGCGGAGGGCAAGAGGCTGTAGCCTATACGAGGGCAATAATCCGCGAGGCGCGCCTCCAGGATGTCCTGAGCCAGGCTCGACGGCTGGTTGCATATCAACCGAGCGGGACCCCCGGCCTCTCTGAGGCGCAAAAGGCGCTTGCTGTTGCGACACTGCGCGTCAAGCGCGTTTTCCGCGGCCTCGACGGCCCTTATCTCGTGCCCGATTACGAGCATTTCGACTATGAGCATATCAACAATCTGATATCTGATGCCCAGGCGGCTCTGGTTGCCGTCTGGAATGCCCTGCATGTGACACCGGTCCCGTCATTTAAACCATGGCGACCTGAGATACCCTCGCGCGTGGATAAACAATGGCTCGCGAACGAACTGGTCATCTTCCCGTGCTTCACTCGCGATTATTTCTTCCAAGGGGAGGGCGACTGGGATATCCTCAAGCCCTTCGGATTCCGCATCGTCAGTGGCTGGTGGGGCGTCTCCGGTTCGGCGAGCGGATACAACTTCGCAAACCTCGATGAGAGGCTTGAAATCTGCGCTGAACACGGCTACAAGTGCGATATTGCGGCCACTCCGGCGGTGGCTTCGCAGTGGCTTTTCCCGAACCTGGGCGAGGAAGTGTTCCTGCACACGGCGGACGGCCAATGGTCCAGCAGCGGGAACTGCCACGACACATCCAATATCTGGCACCCGCGCGTGCTCGAGCTCGGGAAAGACTTTCTCCGTGCTTTTGGGGAGCATTATCGTGACAATGACGCCGTGACCTCCTACGAGCTGGTCAACGAGCCGTCGCTTACCGTGGAGCAGCAGGTGCATGGCTACGAGTACAAGTACTTAGGGCCAGGCGGATATAGTGACCAGGCTAAAGAGGCCTTCCGCAAGTGGCTGAAGGAGCAATACGGTGACATTGCGGCCCTCAACGCGAGATGGCGCACCGATTTTGCATCGTTTGACGCGGTCGAGCCGCCGACGAATCTTGTGCCGCCCCCGCCGACAAGTGAGGGCGAACCGGTGGCCACAGGTGCAATTTACGACTTCCAGCGCTTCCGCTCACTGAGCCATGCGAACTACTTCCGCGAGGCCATAGAAGCATTGCGGTCCGGCGACCCCGACAGGGCGATTAGCTCGCAGTTCATCTCCGCGCCGGTCTCCCGGAAGGAATCGGCGGTGAACCTTTTCGAGATGGCGACCATCCCCAGGTGGGACCTCTGGGGCACCCACGACTGGCCGGGAGCAGGCCCCGGCACGGCCTGCCTGTTTGCGTACTCGATGAGCCGGTACGCCGGCGCGCCGCTGTGGGAGGACGAGTTCATCTGGAGCCAGTGGGAACGCCGCGGAACGCCAGAGCCTGTCATGCGGGCGGCCACGGAGCGCAACCTTTGGCGGCAGATAGCCTGGGGCAAGCGTGGAATATCGCTTTTCAACCTCGAGTCCGAGTGGCTGCATGACAGTCCGGGCAGTTGGAACAATTCCATACTCAACCTCGAGGCTGAGCGGCGCGTCCCTCGGTACAGCACGGGCGTAATCCCGATGGTGGAGCGGAAGGCGAACATGCTCAAAGACGTGCTTTTCGCCACGGAGATTGCCAACCAGGGGCTGGCAATTCTGCGGCCCACGAGCGCGATTCTCTGCGCGGCGCCGAATGGGAAGGCGAACGAGCTTGCGGAGAAGGTCGGTGCATATCTTCTCACGCGGCATTGGACGCCGTTTTACGTGCCCGAGGAGGCTGTCTCAAGCGGACTGGAGGACCTCTCGCGTTACAGGGTAATCATCGCCCCGTATGCGGTTTGTGCGCTTGATGGTGTGCAAAACCGGCTTCTGAAGTGGGTAAAGGACGGTGGGCATCTGGTCTGCCTCGGGCCTTTTGGGCTTTTTGACCCTTACGGCAGGCCGACGCGAATCCTTTTGAACGCCTGCAATGTATCGGTCAGGTGGAAGTTCAATGCTCGGAGCGGCTCCTGGGCGGCGGACCCGGCCGCCGACACGATACAAAAGTCGCTGGGCGCGGCCCGGCTCACGCTGATTCCAGCGGAACTGTCACCCGAGAACAAGCTGCGGATCGAGGCAGCGATAGGCCGGTCCATTTCCATCCAACCTGTGACCACCGATGCTGAGGGCGTCCAGTTAACCCTCCGCAACGATGCAGACGGGACATACTACCTGTTCGCCGTAAACCTCAGCGCCCGCAAGGCTAAAAAAGGAACGATCCGCCTGGCCGGCAGGTTCGACGCGCCGGTGGAACTTTCAATTGCGGGCCATCCGCACATGCAGGTTGAGCTGGGGGAGAGAGTCACGCGGATACCACTTTTGCTCGATCCGGGGAAGGCGATTCTCGCGTGTTTGGGAAAGAGGCAGCCCGCGCAATAAGACCAGCGCAGGCTGCCCAAGAGCGCCCCGAAAGGACATCTAAATGTACTCACTGGTCAACTTGTCGCTTCATGACAAGCTCAAGTCCGGCGGACCGGTGCAAGTTCTCGCGATGGTCATGCGGCTTCAGAGACTGTGACCCTGCAAGGAGTCTCCTATCTCAGAGCAATGATCCAGAAGGCCGTGTACACGCTCGCTACTGTACGTGACTCAGCTCGGCTGGGGGCGGTGGCATCATCTTCATCACCGCAGCATCTGAGGGGCGCTCCTCAAGGAGGCGCCTCCGCATTTTCTCCTCGTCCATGCCAAGCCCTATCGAGGTGCCTGTGTCCCCCTGCACCTTGTGAGTTCCCAGCGGGTAAGAGCCGGAGAAGAAGTCTTTATCCGGCAGGTTATTCACTCTGAGGCCTCCTATGGTAACACGCTCGACATTCATCCACCCCCAGTCCTGAGCGGACGGCGACGGCCCTGCAGGTCCTACCCGAGCGTAGAGCACGGCGTCACAACGAGTCGGCAGCCAGAGATTATTGTCAAACTGTTTGAAGTCCGAATACCTCAGGCAGGCTACCCGCACGAGACGGCCGTCGGCAAC
>JALGUK010000217.1 GCA_029820875.1 Candidatus Zipacnadia bacterium | reverse complement strand
AATCGCGACCCATCCGCTCAGCTCTCCGGAGTCAAAATCGTCGCTATAGAGGAGCCTTCCGTTTGTGTCGAACACGCGGAAGTCGCGGAAATCCGCCGGTGCGTTGTCAAAGACGGTCACTCCGACCATCCCGGAGTTGAACTCGGTGAATCCGATGCCCTCGTACAGTCTTTCACCGTTGATGAGTACAACGACCCTGTCCCCCCGAACGCGGAGCCTGACACGGTACCACAGGCCGGACCGACTCGGGAACGCTACGTGCCGAGTTGTAGCGTAGTCAGACACTCCGTTGATTACCTTCTCCACGCGGAAGTCCTGCTGCCCGGAGCGCATCACGAAGCGATACAAGTTGTCGGGGTTCTGGAACCTGAAGACAATGCCGAAGTGCGTCACACCCGCCGACCGCCGGAGTGAGGCCTCAAGGTCGAAATCCCCGAACCGGCGGTCCGCCACCAGTAGTTGCTGATAACCACGCTCAGGGCCGTGAGACTCAGTGGTCAGCACCCATCTCAATCCGCCGACGGCGGCCCGTTGCCCTTGAGGCTCATCGGCGGAGCACTGCATGGCGCCCAGGAGTCCTGCCACACAGCATAGCAACATTATGAGTTCTCGGCGGGTAACTTGCAATGCTCGGATATCCTCCCGCATTCGTCTTCGCGTCATTCTGAACGGAGCGCAGCGCAGTGAAGAATCTCGCAGTCATCCTTCTCAGCGAAGCAGGCTCTAGCGAGGCCCTCGACTTACGAGCAGATTCTTCGCTTCGCTCAGAATGACACCTGTACTGAGCGTCACTGAACCATTATCGGGAAGGACCATTATCCCCACATTCTCCGCTCAAGGCTGCGGTATTGAATGGCCTCTGCGGCATGAGGAACCTGGATTGATTGCGCGCCGTCGAGGTCGGCAATTGTGCGGGCGAGCTTGAGGATGCGGTGATAGGCCCGCGCCGAAAGCCCGAGTTGGGAGATTGCGCTCCGCAGAAGGGACTGGACGTTATCGTCAACCTCGCAAAACTTGTCTATAGCCTTCGGCGGCATGTGGGCGTTGCAGTAGAATCCGGCGTCCCTGAAACGTTCCTGCTGGATGTGCCGCGCGGCGATGACCCGCTCCCGAATGGCCGCCGTCGGCTCTCCCTTGGGCTGTGTCATTAGCTCGTCGTGGCTCAGGCGCGGCACCTCGATGTGGATGTCAATCCGGTCGAGCAGCGGACCCGAAATCCGCATCAAGTATCGCCGAATCTCATGCGGGGTACACTTGCAGGCCTTGATTGGATCGCCGAAGTAGCCGCAAGGACAAGGATTGAGTGCGGCGACAAGTATGAACCGGGCTGGGAAGGTCAGGGCTGCGGCGGCCCTTGAGATTGTGACGAAGCCGTCCTCAAGCGGCTGCCGCAGGACCTCAAGGGCGTCGCGCCTGAACTCCGGCAGCTCGTCCAGAAACAGCACGCCGTGGTGCGCGAGGCTTACCTCTCCCGGCTGTGGAATCGAACCACCACCGATGAGACCCGCGTGTGAAACGGTGTGATGGGGGCTGCGAAACGGGCGGGTCCTCATCAAGGCCGTGTTACCTCGCATCTTGCCGCTTATGCTGTACAGCTTTGTGACCTCGAGGGCCTCCTCAAGCAACATCGGGGGCAGGATGGACGGCATCCGCCGCGCGAGCATGGTCTTACCCGACCCGGGCGGGCCGACCATAACCACGTTGTGACCGCCGGCCGCCGCCACCTCGAGGGCGCGCTTAGCATGTTGCTGTCCGCGGACATCGCTGAAGTCAACACCGTAGGGCGGGGTGTCAAGATTCATCTCGTCGGGTTCGACACGCGTAGGCACTGCCCCCTGGAAGTCGTTCTCGAGCATCTCGACAGCCTCGAAGAGCGTCTCGACGCCGTACACGTCCAGCCCCTCGACCACGGCCGCTTCCTTCGCGTTTTCCCGCGGGACGATGAGAGCCTCCTTGCCGTCATTGCGGGCGCCGATGGCGATGGGGAGCGCGCCGCTGATGGGGCGGACGCTGCCGTCCAAGGACAGTTCCCCGACGATGGCACAGCGCTCGACGGAGTCAATCCTCGCCTGCTCCGTGGCCGCGATGAGGCCGACGGCGATGGGGAGGTCGAACGCCGGCCCCTCCTTGCGGACGTCGGCGGGTGCGAGGTTGACCGTGATGCGGTCCAGGGGGAAGATGTAGTGGGAGTTCTTGATGGCGGCGGGGACGCGCTGCTTGGCCTCGTCCACGGCCTTGTCCGGCAGGCCGACGATGTTGAAGGCGGACATTCCACGGGCGATGTCCACCTCGACCTTGACCGTGTAGGCGTCTATCCCGAATATGGCGGCGCTGTCAACACGCGCGAGCAAAGGGCGTCACATCCTTGACCCAAGTTGGTCAGCGCGGGCGTCCCGCCCGCGAGCGAGGACCTCTGACTACTTCACCTCAATCACATACGTATGCCGTCCGCCTGGGTTTCCGTCATAGCGGTTGAGGGTGACTATGATGTTGCCGGTTTGCGGCTCCTCCACGTTGGAGAAGTTGGACAGTTGCATCTCGGGCGCATCCTCCGGCCCGCGGTCGTCTATAATCGTGACCGTCTCCTTGCGGAGTGCGAGCTTCTGCTCGTCCAACTCCGCGATTACCAGCGGATACCGTGGGTGGTTGCCTTTGGGTGGTGTCCGGCTGATGTTTCCGAGCCAGTAGACCTTGCCCGTCTTTGAGCTTCGGATGAAATTGGACATGGACGAGGGGGAAAGGAAGCTCTCGCCGTCGTCGAACGTGAACTGGGTATACTCCGACCAGGTCTTGCCGTAGTCCGTGGAGAGGGTCTTCCACTTCCACGCCTTCTGCGTGCCCGTGAACGGCTGGTTGGAGCCCCGGGTCACCATCAGGATGTGTCCGGGCGTGCTAAGCTCTATCACCGCGCATTCGTTGGAGCCGCGTGAGGACAACTCGCCGGGGATGCGTATGTCCTGGCTGACATCCCAGATAATGTCATCCCCCGCCTCATTCCACGTGCCAATCATGCAGGCCACCGAGGTGAAGGTGAACGCATTGACCGGATTGTAGTACTCGCCGTTTTCGTCCAGCGGCGCATAGTAAAACGGCAGCAGGATCTGACCGTTGCTCATCTTCAGGAAAGGCGGAACGGAGGCGTAGCAGAAGCTGTTCTTGCCTATCCATACGAACTTGTTGGGATGCATTGGGGTGAACTCGTCCCCCTGCTGGAGCATGGGCCGCTCCTCGTCCCAGGTGTTGCCGTCGTCGGTCGAGATGCGATACCAAAGCTTGTAGTCCATAAAGCCTTGCGCCGTGTCGTCGATTCCCCTGGTCAGGTGTGAAATCGCGACGCACCGCCTGTCATCGTAAATGAGCGCCTGATAGTTGCGGTAAATGTTCTGCTTGCTGGGGCCGCTTTCGCCCTCGTAGTGGTAAAAGGGAAGCTCAAGCTGCCTGGGCTGTGTGGCGATGAGGGCACGCAGCCTCTTCCAGCACTCCGGAATTGCGGCCTCCCACGCATCGCTTCCTTGCTGCTTGCTGAGGACCTTGATATTGGGATACGGAGGCTGCTCGAACACGGTTTTCATGAGCTTCAATCCCTCCGCGACGGGCCGGGTGTCAGCGGCCGGAGTCCAGTCGCCTTCGCCGGGAGCGAAGGCGCCCTCGTCGGTGAACGCCAGGTAATCGAACTGGTATCGCAGCGTATGCGGCTCGCCGCTGGTGATACAGCCGATCCAAATGCCCGGCGTCTGCGTATATGTGCGTGCCCGCAACGGGTACGGTCCGCCCTTGAGTCATCCGCACGGCGTGGAAGTCCCCGGAGAGGTCAACTGGAATCGGGGGCTCGTGCGTCTGGCCGTTCACGAGAACAAGCTTCTTGCCGGCGGCGTCGTACATGGCCGCCACAATGCGCATCTGTTTCGGCTCCTGTGTGAACCACGTTACATAGATGAGCGTCTCGTATTCCGGCTTCGGGGCTGTGCCTACGATGTGGCGGAATCCAACTTCCATGCTCCAGGCCGTTTCATCGGTGATTTGAATCCCTGCAGCGGCGAAGCTGACGTTGGCGCCTGAGCCTTTTGCATTGCGTGCGTCGTATTCGAGCACGCCGTCTGCGGTCTTCCAGACTCTTGCATCAGGCCGCCCGGCGAGGAATGAGTCCCAGATGAATGGCACCCGTTCGGCCGTAGCCGGGTGCGTGGAGAATGTGTCGTTGAATCGCCCCGCCTGGACCGTGCAGACCACAAGCGACAAAAAAACAGCCGCCAGAAGCGTCCTTGTCATGTATTCAGCCTCCGGGGTGAATGTTGGAACTGTCGCTGTCTCTATCAGACGCCGGCGGCGTGTCCTGCGACCGCGATTACCTGGTTGGTTGACGCAACATCGCGCACGATGCGCGAGTAGTGCCGATACTTCGGCACCTCCTCCAGGGTTTGCCCCTCCTCCAGCGGCACCGCCGGCGTTACCTCTTGCACCACGAAGTCGGCGAAGTCCCACGTGTTATAGGCCACATAAGCATACTTGAGCTTGTCAATAATCCGTTCGGTCTCCAGCTCCCAGTCGGGCCATGCCACAGGGCCTGTGTCCACCTGGAAGATGTTCTGGATATCGTTTACATTGATGGTCTTGACGGGGAACTCGAGCATCGTCCGGTAGGTGCCGGACGGGTCGTCGAACTGGACTCTCCCGACGAGCGGGATGTGATTCAGGGTAGATTGGACAATGTCAGATTTGCTCTCCAGCAACTTCGGCTCCGCGTCCCTTTCGATATGCAGTTCGACGGCATCGAACCGTGCAGAGACGGCATCCCGGGTATCCACCTCCAGGCCCGTATTCATGCCCACGCGAATCAACACGAACTCGTCCTGCGAGAATATGCCGGAGAAGTCGTAATTCGGCTCCACGAACAGGTCCCGCTCGGCGTAAGTGTGCTCGCCCTTGCAGGATGCTATGACGTAGTACTCGGTGGAGGTGTTGGTGGCCAGGTCGGTGATTTGGCAGCGTGACTCGATGAGGATACGCGCGTTGTTACCACGTCCCGGCGTAGTGAATGTCATGTACGAGTTCGGGAAATGGACGACGTCCATCGCGCCTTCTCCTTTCTCTGGCTTCGCGATGCCTCGCCGGGCCAAGACGACCGCGCCGGCGGCCGCGCCTATTGTGAGGAACTCGCGCCGGTTCACTCCGGTGCCTCCTTTGCACGGTCCTCAGGGCCGAAACCGGATGGAGTACAGGTCAGCGTCCTTCATCACAAACCGCAGGCGCACGGGTCGCCCGGCTAGGGCGCTGACATCGGAACCACCTTCCCAGGCTACCACGTGCTCGATTTCGTCGCCGAAAATCTCCGGGCACTGAGCCAGCGTGAAACCGTCAAGCGGGTTGCCGTCCGGGTCTTGAATCTCCACCTGAACGCTTCCGACCGCCGACGTGGAGTAGTTGATTACCAGTTCGCGCCCTTGGAAAACAAGAGGCTTGGTCAGCAGTTCGCCGCCCTCGTATTTGGCGTTGATGGAGACAAAGCCGTCGGTGCGCAGCGTCCGCCGCCGCAGCCGCGCGGTGGGCTGATAGTAGTGTTCACTGTAGTACATTGAGATCTCTTCGGGACTGGTCTGGAGCATACCCCAGGCCGCCATATTCGTGCGCTGCATCCAATTGCCCGGGTCAATGCCGGGCCTGACGAAGGCCTCCAGCCAACGGTGGAAGTGGATTTGGTCGCGGCTGGTCATGAAAACCCCGTCGGAGATACCGGTCGCGTTCGCCTTTCGGTCCGTTTCAGATACGCGACTCGGCACGAACCGCTTCGGGAAGCCCATATAGATATGCGGTGCCCGGAAGTACGGCGTAATGGCATTCGTGTACAGATGCTGCGGCGGCGCGTCGCCGTAATCGAGAAACACCGGGTCGGTCCAGTGAATGAAGTCATCGGAGGTGCTCATCATGATGTCCCGCACGCCGTTGCGCCCCTGCCGGTGATACTCCACATACTGCTTGCGCACCGGGTCCCAGAAGGCTATATTCTGGGAGTCGAAAGCCCCCTTGGTGATGACCGGTTCATCCTGCATCTTTGTCCAGTGGATGCCGTCCGGCGAGCAGAAAGCGATAAGCGGCCCCCCGCCGAGGGCCTTGTAACGCTGGGAGTCAGGCGCGTTGGGATTTGGGTCCTTGAACGGCGAAAAGTTGTGCGTGACATTCGTGTCGCTCATCAGGACGATATTGTTGTCGGTGGAGCCGTTGTATTCAAACAGGCCGAGGTTCGGCTTAGTCCACACTATTCCGTCCTTGCTCTCAGCGTAGCAAGTCACTTGAAGCCTGTCGGGTCCGGTGCCGCGGTAGTACATGCGGAAAATGTCGCCGTCCTGAAAGACCGTCACGTAGGCGCTGTAGGACCCCTCCCAGGGTGCGTCGAACTTCAGT
>JALGUK010000216.1 GCA_029820875.1 Candidatus Zipacnadia bacterium | reverse complement strand
CCCTCAAAGCCCTGGCGGATGCCAATATCAACATGCTGGGCGTCTGGGGGTATCCAATCAGCGGCGGCAAGGGAAGGATAATGGGAATCCCGCAAGATGTTGAGAAGGCGAGGACTTTGGCCGCTCAGACAGGCGTAGAGCTTGAGGAAAGCACTGTGTTCGTAATCGAGGGCGAGGACAAGGTCGGCGCATTGGTCGAGCCAACCCGGAAGCTTGCCGACGCCGGCATCAACATCTACGCGGCAACGGCCTTAGCCGCCGGCAGTCGGTTTACCGCGGCCATCTGGGTCAACCCCGATGACGTCGCCAGGACGGCGGAACTGTTGGGCGTTTAGAGGCCCGGCGCCGGCTTGACACCGCGCGGGGCTTGGACTATAATACGCATAGGTGCAACCTGCTTACCTGGGACGGCCGGAAATGGGCGACTCAGGAGAGTACTCTGTTCCTGAATTGTGCGGGTGAGTCTTTGCGCTTGAGTCTCGGCAGCGTGCAAGCAGAGTAATTGCAGTTTCAAACCCCGGGGTGGCATGAGGAGATGTCCTCAATTCCCCCCCCAGGTGCATCTAACAGCGGCTGCTGTAATACGCCTCTGAGGCCCGGCTGAGGGGCGACGTTGGAACCAGGAACGGCACTGTCGGCACCACGGGTTGGGAATGGGAAAGAGGTGGAACTAATGGCAAGCGGCAGAATGTATAAGGCTCTAAGAGTGGGGACATTAGCGCTGGTTCTGGCGGCGTTTATGTTCGGGCTGACAGGCATTGTCCAGCAGTCGAGCCGAAACGCTGCGATAGCGGGCGCCAAGGAGCATTACCAGGACAAGAAGAATCCTGGGTCCTCCACGGGTAACCCGCCTGCCGACACAAGTTCTTCGTCCAGCGGAAGCTCAGCAACTAAATCGCAAGCTAGCTCGGAGAGGCACACATCACCCAGCAGCGGAGCCACCACTCACCCTCAGAGTCCAAGTAGCAAGAATTATCGAGACCGCCGCAGGAATCCGGAGTCACCGGGTACGTCCTACCGCCCGCGGCAGAAACGGTACACCGAGAAAGGTGAAGCGACCCGGTATTACCACCCTTACGGATATAGATACTACGGTCCGGACTGGCGCAACCCGCGTTTCCGGTATCGTTACCGCGAACGACCTTACAGATACCCCAGCCATTACGCGGGGGTCGATTACTACCCGAGCACCGGGGACCCGGGAACTCTGCGCGGGGCACTGCATGATATCGCTCTTTCGTGGGCTATCGAGGATATTGACCTATTGATGATGCATGTTCGCCCCGGCTCAATCATAGAGATATACGACCAGGATGCCGACGAGAGCCAACAGCTCGACGATATGGATTTCGCCCAACTCACTGAGCGGGCATTCGACGACATCCGTACAGAGAGTTTTCGCTTCACGGACTGGGAGGAAACTCGCAGGGGGAAGGCCTGGGCCGAGGCGAAGCACGAGTACTGGGACCGCGACGACCAGCACATGGAGGCTGTCGTATATTACGATCTGGAGCGCATTCGGGGGCGCTGGTTTATCACGGACGTTCAGGTGCGCGCCAGGAAGTTCGGCTCCCTCTTCTCCAATTGCTTTATCGCCACGGCTGCCTACGGAAGCCCGATGGCACCCCAGGTGCAAGTTCTTCGTGAGTTTCGCGACCGGAAGCTTATGACCAACCGAATCGGGCGGGCTCTTGTAACTGTGTACTATGCATTCAGCCCTCCCATAGCAGACGCAATCCGAAACCATAACATTGTTCGAAGCGCGGTTCGCGTTGCGCTGACACCGGTGCTTTACCTGGCACAGGCTCTGTGTAGTGATGAACCGACGCTCCACGGAACTGTTACGGGCACGGCCGAGCCTGATACACGGTAGCAACAGGCTCTCCAAACCCGCAAGGAGCACTTGCGGGACGCCGGCCTCTGATGAGAGGGATATAGTTCGATGGAGGATCCGAAACGGCTGCGTGACGAACTTGAGCGGCTCCGTATGGTTGTCTCTGACCTCGAGCAGAAAAAGCGTCAGCTTGAGGAGCGCCTTAATGCCGCCGAGTCTATGAGCGAAGTGCCCGCTGCTATCACAAGCACTCCCGAGCTGGAACAGACGCTTGGACGCCTGATAAAGAAAGTCGCCATGATTCTCCAGGCGGAGAAGGCCGTTATTATGCTCTACGACCCGGAGACAGGCGAGCTGGTGGCCCAGAGGCCGGCTCTGGGTCTCAATGACGTTCAACTGGATGCATTCCACGTCCGGGCGTCAGAAGGTATCTCCGGCGAGGTATTCCGAACCCAAGAGGCTACGGTTTTCAATAATGCCATCGCAGACGAGCGGACCATCAAAGATAATGTGGCTCTCCTTCACGTGCGCAACGGCGTGACCGTGCCCCTCGTGCTGCGGACCCGCGACGAAGACCAGCGAGTGGTTGATACCCGTTGCATCGGCGTCATGCACGTCTTTAACAAGCGATTCAATCAGGAATTCACAGCGGAGGACCTGCGTCTGCTCTCCATGTTGGCCGACCAGGCAGCGGCAGTGATTGCCAACGCCCGGGTATACATCAAAATCGCGGAAGAGAAGGAACAGCTCGAGGCCACATTCCAGAGTATCCAATCCGGTGTTGTCGTCGTCGGCAAGGACGGCAAGCTTCTTCTCACCAACACAGCGGCCAAGCAGATTTTCGGTATTCCCAACGATGACGGGACGGGCAAGCATTACACTGATGTACTGCGCCATGAGCAGTTCGTTAACCTATTGCGCCGTTCAATGCAAGAGGGGGAGGAACTCCAGGAGGAGATTATGGTCACGTCGGGCGAGGATCGGATCTACCAGGCCCAAACCTCGCTCATGAAAACGGACGACGACAAAACGCTGAACATCGTGGCGATTCTGAACGACATCACCGAGATCCGCAATGTCGAACGCATGAAAACCTCGTTTGTCTCCACGGTCTCTCACGAGTTGCGGACTCCTCTTACATCCATTAAAGGTTTTATCTCCACCCTCCTGCAGGACACCGAGGGCTACTATGACAATGAGACGCGGCGGGAGTTCTATACGATTATAGATCAGGAGTGCGACCGGCTCCACCGCCTCATAAGTGACCTGCTGAACATCTCGCGCATTGAAGCGGGACGCGCCCTTGAGATGAACTGGAAGACCGTGGATGTGCAAACTGTTGCGCGGCGTGTGGCCGAAGCGCAGCAGAGCTACACGAACAAACACAAGGTCATTGTCTCCATTCCGGAGGACTTCCCCAACGTCATCGGTGACGAGGATAAGATAAATCAGATAATTGACAATCTCATCGGTAATGCGATTAAGTACTCCCCCGACGGCGGCGAGGTCGTTGTGAGCGGCACTGACGAGGGCGATTCCATACGAGTCTGCATCTCCGATGAGGGCATCGGCATTCCAGAATCTCACAAGGACAAGGTATTCGAACGGTTCCACCGTGTGGACACCAGCGACACCCGGCAAGCTCAGGGGACTGGTATAGGCCTTTACCTTGTCAAGCACCTTGTTGAGTTGCATGGCGGCGAGATCTGGTTGGAAAGCAGCGCGGTAGGCGAGGGGTCTGTCTTTTGCTTCCGGCTTCCCAAGGAACCGCCGCCAGAGGTGCGCAACAAAGACGAGAACGAATAGCTTTCGGCGCATCTTATGGGAAGCCAGCAGCAGCAACTACTCCGTTACGGTTCGCCATGCAGCGTTCAAACACACGCCGACATTAGATTCGGTGACCGAGTGAGTTTGTCTGGAAAAGGCCTGCTGTGTCTGGAGCCACGAGGGTGCTTTTCCCTACCCTACCCCCCAAAGGTGGGGGGTTTTGCATGTGGCGCCGGTAACATCGTTTGCAGCCTGCGATGATGGCAACCAAATTGAAACACGCGACCCGGAACGGTGATAGACGGTGAGTGGGAGCTCAGGCGGGTCACCCATCAGCCTGGCTGGTTTAGCCGTGATTGCACTTTTGGCGTGTTTGCTGGCCGTGTTGCTGACACCGGTTGCACGGCGCTTGGCGCTGCGCTTTGGGGCTGTT
>JALGUK010000215.1 GCA_029820875.1 Candidatus Zipacnadia bacterium | reverse complement strand
GTCTGCCCCGCCCGCGGCCGGCTTCGCAGTGATGACGGCGATTTTCGCGTTTGATACCCGGCCCAGAGGCAGGTTGCCCCGGTGCACTACGGTCACCGCCGCTTCAGCGACCTCGCGCGCCAGCAATTCGAACTCCGGAGTCCCGACTGTGTCCAGTCGCGCGGAGTCCACAATCGCACCTTCGTGAAGGCCCAAGTGCTCTTTTGCCGAGAGAATACGGGGCGCGAGATGACACCGGAGCGGACCGCGGCGGCGAGCGCCTCAAAGGTCGGTCTCGCGTCGGCTGCAATGACAATATCGGCCCCCGATGTTATCGCCTCGACGGCAGCCGCAGACGGGTCGCTATGGTCTGCAATCGCCTTCATCGCCATTGCGTCTGTGATGACAATCCCGTCAAAGCCAAGTTCGCCGCGCAGCAAATCCGTAACGATGGCACGGGACACCGTCGCGGGGCGGGCAGGGTCAGGCTCGAGCGCCGGATAGCAGATGTGGGAGGTCATTATCGCGGCCACACCTTAATTGCTCCAGGCGCTCCCGACCGTGGGGAACTGTGGGTTTCTCGCGGTGGGAGTCCTCTCGCGTATCGCCGTGGCCCGGGAAGTGCTTGGCCGTGCAGAGCGCTCCATGCCCCTGGCACGCCTCGATGAATGCCGCTCCCAGACGTGCAACAAGCTGCGGGTCGTCACCGTATGCACGAGTGTTGATGATGGGGTTTTCCGGGGCTGTGTTTACATCAAGCACAGGGGCAAGCGGCATCTGGATGCCCATCGCGAGGGATTCCTTGGCCGTAATCTCCCCGCAGGTCCTCGCGCACGCTTCCGAGCCGGTGGCGCCGACCGCCATATTGGGAGGCAGAAAAGTGGCGCCCCTCTTGACCAGGCGACCTGCTCCAGCCTCGAAATCCGCTGCAAAAATCAGAGGGATGGGCGCGACGCTCTGCAGGTGGTTCGTCGCCTGGAGTGCATAGGCGGGGGTCTTCAGCTCTCTCGGCGCCAGCAACACAGCCCCAAGCTTGCCCTGCCTGACGAGCTGCAATGTCTCATTCGGATCCTTTGCAACATAAGCCATGATAAGTTGCCCGACGGCCTGCGTCAGGGTAATCCGACTGAGGACGCTCTCGACCCACTCTCCCATTGCGCCCCTCCATGCGCAGATTGGCCGGCAAAAAGCGCGGCTATTATAGCAAACCGGCACTTGGCTTGCAAGGAAGTCCTCGGGCTCAATCTTGATTCACTTCTATGGTGATGGCGTTGGTCGGGCAACGCTCCACGCAGAGGAAATCCAGCGTGCAGCGGGGGACGTTCTGCTCGATTACATGCACCTCTTCCCGTCGCATCTCAAAAATGAGGAACGGGCAGAGCTGGGCGCACAAATGGCATGAGATACAGGCGTCTTGATCGACGATTATCCGCCGTATGTGCTTGCCGCGTGCCTCCTCGCGCGCCTTATGGATGGCCTCCATATCCCGTTGGAAGGTCTCGACGTCACCGACCTCGCCGACGCGGTGCATTTTCATCAGGTTTGTGGTTCCGCGACTACCGACCGGTGTGCCGGCGACGATTACGATGGTGTCCCCGGGACGGACCAGCCCCCTTTGAAGGGCGGTGTGGTCCGCGGCCTGGATCATCTCATCCGTCGAATCCACCTTCGGGATGTTTATCGGGGTGACGCCCCAGTAAAGGGCCGAGCGGCGGCACGCGGTCTCGGTTGTAGTTGCGGCCAGGATGGGCACCTCCGGCCTATACTGGGAGACCAGTCTGGCCGAGGAGCCGGAGGTTGTGAATGCGATTATCGCCTTGGCGTGAAGGTTCTCGGCGGTCTCAGCCGCAACGAACGCGGCCGCGTTGGCGAACACCCCCACAGGCGGCCCTCCTCGGGGAATCGGGGAGAGGCGACGTCGCACATGGGGGGTTTTTTCGGCCACATCGGCAATCCTTGCCATCATGGCGACCGATTCAACCGGGTACTTGCCGACGGCGGTCTCCGCCGAGAGCATGATGGCGTCGGTTCCGTCCAGGATTGCATTGGCCACATCAGATGCCTCCGCCCGCGTTGGTCGAGGGTGCTGTGTCATGGATTCAAGCATCTGGGTGGCGGTGATTACCGGCACGCGCGCGCCTTTCGCGTGGGCGATAATGCGCTTTTGCAGCATGGGGACAAGCTCGGGCGATGTCTCGATGGCCAGGTCCCCTCGCGCGACCATCACCCCGCCTGACATGTCCAGAATTTCGTCCAGATTCTCCACCGCTTCCGGCTTCTCTATCTTGGCGATGACCGGAATATCAACACGCCGCTGGTGCAGTATCCTTCGAAGGTCCAGGATATCCTCGGGACGCCGTACGAACGATAGGGCGATGAAGTCCACGCCCAGTTCGAGACCGAACTCGAGGTCCTCGCGGTCCTTCTCCGTCAGAGAAGGCTCACTAATGTCCACGCCTGGGAGATTGATACCCTTGTGCTCACCGAGTACGCCGCCGGTGACCACTTCACACTCCACGTCCTGCCCACGGACGGCCACCACACGCAGTTCCATCAGGCCGTCATCGAGCAGAATGCGATCTCCCGCTTTGACATCATGCGGCAGGCCCTGGTAGGTTGTAGAAATCAGTTCGGCACTTCCCGGCATGTCTCGAGTTGTCAGTGTCACCCGCCGCCCGGGCGCGAGAGTGACAGGGCCGCATGCGAGCCGTCCGGTCCGTATCTTCGGCCCCTGCAGGTCCAACAGAATAGCCAGGGGGCGTTTTGCCCCCTCCGCGAGCCGCCGCAGCGTTTCGAACCGCCGGGCGTGTTCTTCGTGAGTCCCGTGGGACAGGTTCAGTCGGGCGACATCCATTCCGGCGTCCAGCATCCGCCGCAGCACATCCTCGGAGTCCGAGGCCGGGCCTATGGTGCAGACAATCTTTGTGCGGGGCACGGTCATCGCCTCCGTGGGTGTTACTGTTGAAACACATTCAGCAACTGCTCATCACGAAAATGACGGCGGAAGGCCTTCAGCGGCATAAATCGGTCACCATTTCTTTCGCCCGCTAAAGAGGGACGATTCCACAATCCAGTACTCGTACGGATACTTCGCCTCTGAGCTGGTGGTTCCTTCGCCCTTGCGCAAGATGGCTGCTTTAGTCGGCGGTTCAATCCTCTAAAGTATCTATCTGGGCTTCTAATATGTTACAGAAGGACAAGCGGGCATTGAAGGGAATCTTGCACAATGGAACCAACTTTCCTATTGCGTTTTGCATAACTTGCTCTTGGTAGAAGCCATCGCGTCGGAAGGGAGCCTGCTATGAGGATAGGCGCAGCCGAGACCATCATCACCCCGCCGCTTGGAACCGCACTGGCCGGGTATTTTCACTCGAGAACCTCCACCGGTAAGATAAGCGACCTCAAGGCGAAGGCGCTCATTGCCGGTGACGGGCCGGATGCGATAGGCATTGTCGCCTGTGACCTCATCGGCGTCAGTGCTGAGGTCGTTTCGGCCGCCCGTAAGCTTGTTCAGGAACGCATCGGCCTGCCGGGCGAACGGCTGATGATATGCGCCACACATACGCACACAGGCCCGGAGACGCGACACAGCCGGATTGTCCCCGTCAACGAGGAATGGCTTGCTTCGCTTCCCGGGAAAATCGCGGATGCCGCCGTCGCCGCTTCCCGGGTGGCTGCACATCGGGACCGGCCACGAGGAGAGCCTGGCGTTCAACCGGCGGTTCCGAATGCGCGACGGCACAGAGCAGTTCGGTCCGGGCAATGACCCCGACGCCGTGGCCGGCGTCGCCGGTCCTACGGATCCCCGGCTCGGCGTTATCGCCGCCGCCGATGAGGACAACCAACCTTTCGCGATGATTGTCAACTACTCCCTGCACATTGACGTCACGGGCGGGAACCTTATCTCGGCGGACTGGCCGGCGGTTCTCACTGAAGCATTGCGTGCCGTCTACGGGAAGGACCTCGTTGTTCTGTACGTGCAGGGCGCATGTGGGAACATCAACCACTGCGATTATTTCGGCGAGGCTTATCCTGCCGGTAAAGGGGTCACGAAATCCCGGCAGATAGGACGGGCGTTGGCGGGAGCGGCGCTTAATGTAAACGAAAAGGCACGCCCGAGCCACTCACAGACCGTCGATGCGGCGCGGGAGGTTTTCGATGTGCCGTACTTTCCCTGGGACGACGTCCTCGAGCAACGGCTGGAGCAGGCAAAAGCAAGTCCCGAACCAAACTTTTTTGAGAAAACCCTCATTGAGTGGGCGCCTAAGCATCCGCGCGAGGGGACTTACCCCGTGGAGGTCCAGGCGCTGCGGATGGGCGATAGTGTAATCGTCAGTGCGCCGGGAGAGCTTTTCGTGGAATGGGGCCTTGAGATAAAGAAGTGGTCCCCGCATGAGCATACATTCATTGCGGAGCTTGCGAACGATTCCATCGGCTACATCCCAACCTGGGAGGCATTCCGCCGGGGCGGGTATGAAACGACGCCGGTGGTGAGCGTCAAGCTTAGTCCCGCAACCGGACAGCTCATCGCTGATGCCGGCTTCAGGCTCTGCCAGAAGCTCGCCGGACGCCTGTAACATATTTCTTGCAGCCGTGCTCTTGCAGGGGGGTAATCATATATGCGAGGAACCGCCGCGTTTTGCACTGCCGTATTGACGGCCGCATCCATATTCGTCGCTCAGGGGGCCGAAACCATGAAAAAACCTGTGGTAAAAGTCATCGAAGGCGGCGAGCCGTCCCAGGACTACCGGACCTGTCGCCGGATGCTGGTCGGCCCGGGTATCAACGAGCCTGCTCCATTCCCCGGCTGGGGCGGGTTTGTCGGCTGGGAGGCGCCAATCCGCCTGCGCAACGGAACCTGGCTCGTCGGCTTCAACGCGGGGTACTGGCACGCCTCTCCTCCAACCCCGTTTACGCTGCCCCCGGCCACGATTGCTGCCTGGGAGAAACTCGGGATGCCCACAGATGTTGACGCCCCACGAGGCGGGCGGGCCATGCTCATCCGCTCAACCGACGAGGGGGTGACCTGGTCCAGGCCTGAGACCCTGATTGACACACCCTGGGACGACCGCCATCCGAACTTCTGCGAACTCTCGGACGGGACTATCCTGTGCAGCTTCTTCACGTACCCAGGCGGGCGCCAGGATCCCGGCCGCGACCCAAGCAAGACGCCGCTGACCGGTATCATTCGCTCCTTTGACGGCGGTAAGACCTGGGAGCAGACCCCGAAGCGCCTGGACGGCCCCTTCACCTCCGACTCGACGGACGGGCCAATCATCGAGTTACCCGACGGCTCCGCATTGCTCGCCGTCTCGGCCTCCCCGGTCGGCGGCGGGCCGGACGTGGCTGCTATCTACCGCACCACTGACAGGGGCGAGACGTGGGAGCTTCTTTCGACCGTCAAGTCGGAGAATCCGATGTATGAGCCGTCCATCGCCCGGCTTCCGGACGGGCGACTGGTCTTGATTGCCCGGCCCGAAGGGGACATCGCGTGGTCTGACGACGGAGGCAAGACCTGGACCGACCCTGTCACCTTCGGCATCCGCCTATTTGAACCCGGCCTTATCTGTCTCAGGGACGGGACGCTGCTGTGCCTTCACGGCTCTTACGGCGCCGGAGGCTTCCGCGCGATGTTCAGCACGGACGGCGGCATGACCTGGCTCTGCCCGGCCAAAGACTACGCGTTCCCGGTGGACCCGTCGGTGTATGGCTACGCGAAGGGCATCGAGCTGCCGGACGGGTCGGTGTTCGCGGTCTACATCAATACGGGCGGACACCGAACGGAAGACGCAAAAAGCAACGCCATCTGGGGTATTCGCCTGCGCGTGCGGCCCGACTACAGCGGGATTGATTTGCTGCCTGCCCCGGGACTGCCTGGCGCGGACGAGCCGCCTCAGGGATAGTAAGGGCGCATCGGACGGTATTTTACTGAGAAAGCAGGCATCTTTTGAACTGGTCCTGGCAAGTGGGGAAGGTCTCAGGTATCCCCATCCGAATCCACATCACATTTCTCGCGCTTCCCGCGCTTTTCGCCGTGGGCGGTTGGGCCAATGCCGGTATCGCCGGAGCGGTGCGGGAGACGGTGTTCGTTCTGGGCGTCTTCTTGTGCATAGTCCTCCACGAGCTTGGACACAGCCTGGCGGCGCTCAACTTCGGAATCCAGGTGCGCGACATCACCCTCCTGCCCATCGGCGGCCTCTCGCGGCTTGCACGGATCCCACGGGACCCGAAGGAGGAGATTCTCCTCTCGCTTGCAGGCCCCGTGGTCAACGTAATCATCGCCGGCGGGCTATTGGTCGGCCTGCTGCTGCGGCCCGCTGTGAGTCCGTGGCAAGGGATTAGCCTCTTCGGCCCGCACTTGCTCGCACGGCTGATGTGGGCGAACGCTCTGCTTGCGGCCTTCAACCTGCTGCCCGCGTTCCCGATGGACGGGGGGCGCATATTGCGGGGCACTCTCGCCCTTTTCATACCGCGGACGCGCGCAACGCGCATCGCAGCGATGACCGGGCGGGTGATGGCCGGCTTGTTCCTCCTCGCGGGGATACTATCGCCGGCTTTTCGCCTGCTCATCTTCATCGCCATATTCGTTTACATGGGAGCGGCGGCCGAGGAGCAGCAGGCGCGCATTCAGGAGCGTTTTTCGGGGCTGAAAGCCCGGGATGCGATGATTGCGCCTTTCGACTTCTTCTGGGAGCAGGACCCTCTGGGCGTTGCGCTCGACCGCGCATCCCGGACATTCCAGGAGGATTTTCCCGTTTTCGGCGACCGCGGAGCCTTGGGGTTCATCTCTCGAAGCGAGTTGCAGGCTGGCGCCGCCGTAAATCCGTGGGGCACAGCGGTCGGGCATCTGGTATCGCGCGGTTGGGTGGGCGTACCTGCTGAGGCGCCTCTCGAGGATGTATTCCTGCGCCTGCAAGCCGGTGGTCTGCGGACGGTCGGCGTCGAGGAAGGCGGGCAAGTAGTCGGGTTAATCAATGACGTCAGCCTCACACGCGCCATGGAGCTGCTGGGTGCCGTACCTGCAGGGCCGCAGTGATGTGGTCGAAAAAAGAGGAGCAAGATGAAGGAACTGACAACGAGGTTCTTGCTGGTCATCGCTATCTGCGCAGCACCACTACAGGTGCACGCTGACAGCGATTCCGCGGGCCGGCTGAAATGGTTCCGCAACGCCCGGTTCGGTATGTTCATCCACTGGGGCGTTTACTCCCTCCTGGGGCGCGGGGAGTGGGTCATGCACCATGAGAAAATCCCCGTGAAAGAGTATGAGAAGCTCTCGCAGCAGTTCAATCCAACGGAGTTTGACGCCCGCGAGTGGGTGGCTCTCGCCAAGGCGGCCGGGCAGAAGTACATTACCTTCACCACGAAACACCATGATGGCTTCTGCATGTTTGACAGCAAGCTCACAGACTATGACTCGATGGACACTGCTGCCCATCGTGACTTCGTCCGGGAGCTTGTGGACGCATGCCA
>JALGUK010000214.1 GCA_029820875.1 Candidatus Zipacnadia bacterium | reverse complement strand
ATTTGCAGGGCTGGCTTTCGGATTGTCGCACATGCCGTGGAGAAGGAGTGGCACTGCATCCACTGCGCCAAGGAGACACGGAAGTGACGCGCTTCTTCCTGCGCCCATCCCAGTTCGTCGGCGACCAGGCGGTCCTGGAGGGTTCGGACGCCCATCATGCGGTTCACGTCTTGCGAATGAGGCCTGGGGACCGCTTTCATGCCGTGGACGAGGCTGGAATGGAGCATCTAGTGGAGGTCGTCACGATTTCCGACGCACAAGTTGCCGGCAGAATCCTCTCATCAGCCCGCCCCGAGCGCGAGCCACATTTGTATTTGGGCTTGCTGCAGGCTCTGCTCAAGGGCAAGCGGATGAACCTGGCCCTCAATCAGTGCACACAGGTGGGGGTCCGTCGGTTTCAACTCGTGCGGACCCGGCGAGTGGTGGCGCGCCTGCCCGCCGACCGTATCGAAAGCCGACTTGCCCGCTGGCGGGAAATCATAAAAGGCGCCGCCGAGCAAAGCGGGCGGACGGCCATTCCTGATATCATCTCCCCCATTCCCTGGCGCGAAGCCGTTGATGCCGCTGTCTCGGAGGGGCCTTGCATTGTCCTGTACGAGGGGGAAGCGCCGCCGCTCAAGAGCGTGCTTGATGGGCTGGGTCGCACCGATCGGCTGTGGCTGGGCCTTGGCCCGGAAGGCGGTTTCGACGAGTCGGAGATAGAAGAGGCCCTTGCAGCGGGGGCGCAGCTTGCCTCCCTCGGCCCGCGCATCCTCCGCGCTGAGACGGCCAGCGTGGTAGCGGCGGCGATTGCCCTGTACGCGTGCGACACCGGCCGCTGAGCCTTCCCGCGCTCGAAGCAGCCTTACCTGGATTAGGTACGGCGGGCGTCTCGCCCGCGCTACTGCAGTGTTTGGGCGTTTGCAAGCGCCGTTAGGCCGTCTCTGCGGCGAACTATTGCCGGCGACTTCCTGCCTAGCCCCGCTCACCCAGGATGGCCACATCCGCCACATCACCTTCATCTGGTGCCCTAAATGCAAGTGCCCCCGCCGGTCTCTGCTTCCTTGACACATATCAGGCAAGCCGATAGAATACCCGCTGTCACATCAGCACATTCTTGCTAACTCTGCCCCTATTTGGGAGTGACCTCTCCATTGGCACAGGAACGCAAAGGTCTCATCATCATTTGTGACGGCATGGGCGGCCGCCCGGTCCCATCACTCAACGGGCGGACGACCCTCGAGGCCGCCAAAACCCCGAACATGGACCGCTTCGCCGAAGGCGGCGTGTGCGGCCTGATGCACCCTATCGCGCCGGGTATCCGCGCCGGCAGTGACACCGCGCACCTTGCCATCCTGGGCTTTGACCCCCACAAGTACTACACCGGCCGCGGGCCGTTTGAGGCAGCCGGTATCGGCATGGACGTGAGGCCGGGCGATGTCGCCTTCCGCTGCAACTTCGCGACAGTGGATGAGAATATGGTCGTCGTGGACCGGCGCGCCGGACGTATCAAGGAGGGCACCGAGGAACTGGCCGCCGCCCTCGACGGCTTGGAGATAGAAGGAGTAAAGTGCATCGTCCATCCGTCGGTGGAACACCGCGGCGCATTGATTCTGCGGGGCGAGGGCCTCTCGTCTGACATCACCGATGCCGACCCGCATGACGCCGGCCTTAAGGTTCGCACGGTCGAGGCGCTTGCGGACGATGCCCAGAAGACCGCGAGGGTTGTCAACACCTTCATCGAGCGGTCACACGAAATCCTCTCAAAGCTTCCCCTCAACGAAAAGCGCAGGCAGAACGGGGAACTGCCGGCCAATATCATGCTCCCGCGCGGTGCCGGTGTGGCGCCGCACCTGGGCAGCTTTCAGGAGCGCCACAATCTTAAGGCCGCGATGATCGTGGAGGTGGCACTGATTAAGGGCATCGGACGCTACCTGCAGATGGATGTAATTGACGTCCCAGGGGCCACCGGCGGCCAGGACACCGACGAGGTCGCGCTGGCCGAGGCCACAATCGCAGCCCTTGAGAGTCATGACTTCGTGCTCACCAACATCAAGACGCCGGACCTGGGTGGGCATGACGGGAACGCCGAAGCCAAGATCGCGGCCATTGAGAAGGCCGACCACATGGTAGGACTGCTGCTGGATGGGCTTGACCACGAAAGCACCGTGATTGCGCTTACTGCGGACCATTCGACACCTATCAGTCGGATGGACCACGGGGGTGACTCCGTGGCCATCGCATTCCGCGGCCCCGGCATTCGGGTGGATAATGTGAAGCAATTCGGCGAGCGCGTGGCGGCCGGTGGGGCTTTGGGACCGATTCGGGGGATGGACATCATGAACATTATGACGGACCAGATGAACGTCCAGGAGAAGTTCGGAGCATGAAGACACTGCTCGTCATCGTGCTGGCGACGCTCGTAACGGCGGCGCTCCTGCCTGCAACCACGCTTGAGAGCGGCCCTTCGCCGGAAGTGATGCCGGAGGCGTGGGCGGACACGGTCGAGATGTTCCGAATCCGCATCTACAACCGCCCGGGAGGCCCGATAGAGGGCAGCCAGGACCACGGCGCGACATGGCAAGCGCTCGGGAAGGTCCTCCAGCCGGCCAGTGCAGTCAACCCAAAGGGCTATACCGCCTCCAAGTGGGCCGAAGACGGTTGCGTTGCGGCGACCGCGGTCAACGGTATTCATATCAAAGTCAGGACAAGTACCGACAATGACCGGGGTGTAATCTTCAGCCTAGTTCCGCTCGAGTTCTCCGAAGGTTTCACAGCGGGCGCGGCCAAGGGCAGCTCAAGCCTGCTGACCGACATCCCGGGCGGCACAGGTATTTTCGGCGGCGGATGGGCACCTTGTGTGAACAACCGTGTCTTTCTCGCCCGGAATGGCGCTCTCGAGCCGCTCGCGCCGGATTACGTCCCGTCCGAGGGCGACATCCTAGTGATTGTGGTCAAACAGCCAGTGAAGCACCCTCGCAGCATCGAATTCGAGAACCGGTTCGGCGGCCTTATCACGATTCGATACTGGGGCGAGAAACCCCGCGTGATTGGCACCGTGCTGCGGCCGGTTCTGGGGGTGGGACGCTTCGAGGGGACCCGGTTCGCCCGCCCGGGGCGCATCCGGGCCAACCACTGCGGGGTAATCGACGTCTCGACATCCCCTTACGGCGAGGTGGGCGGGTTCCAGATCGTCCCGGCCAACCATGCGATGAGTCGCGAGAACTGGTACATACGCCGCTACACCCAGTGGCTCGTGGTCGGACCGGTGAGCGTACTGGATCGCTCCTGGGAGGGCACGGCGCCCCTTTTCTCCTCCTACCTGTATCCCAGTTACGTTCCCGCCGGCTGGCGCAGCGATACCGGCAACCCGATAGAGCGGATGCTGTCGCGGTTTCTGGTGGACTGCCGGTTGGACGGGGGCGAGTGGACGCTGCTGCCGCGATTCTCGATTAAGGACCTGTCAAAGCCTCTACCCGATGAAGCCTTTGTCGCGTTGAGTCACGTTACCCATCTGCGGATATTGTTTCCGGTTGAGCCGGGCGCCGCGCGCGCACCCACAGGACGATAGTATGCGGTACGAATCGGCGATGAAGGTAGTCAGATGCCTGCGCGAAAGTCTCAGCGAGCCGCTGTCGTCTGCACGAAGCGCGCCGGCCGGGAGGTCCTTTGCCTGCTGGCTGACAGCGACCAAGCGGCTCTGTGGCTGGCTCTTGCGAGCGTGGAGGATACCGAGCAGCTAATGGCGGACAGCGCAGACCCTCTGGCGGAAAAGCTTGTCCTTGCCGCCCGCGCAGGACGCCTGGGCGAAATACTTGGTCTTGCGGTTGTACCCAAGGGGAGTTCGCGCGAAGTTATCGCCGTGCTTCCGTCCGGCGCTGACCACACCGCCGTGCAGACACGTACGCATGCGCTCTGTGACGCGCACGCAGGCTCGGACGTGCAGGTTGCTGCCTTCAGCGGAGAGCAGTTCATGCGCCGTCTCATACGCGACTGGACCCCCACCCGCTTCGCCCCGGCGGCAAAGGCGGGACGCAAAAGCGTCTCTCCCAGACCGGCCAGACAGCCGAGGCAGGCATTGAAAGGCCGGGACAAGCAGGCTGCGCGGGAGGGGCAATCCATCAAGCAGTGAGGTCATCATCATATGGCCCGTGCACGGACGCTGGATCTTCTAAGACGAGAGCGGTTCACCTTGCTGGTCAGTCTTCCTTATAATCATCCGAGGCTCGCGCGCGCAGCCGTCAACGGCGGTGCCGAAGGCCTTAAAGTGCACATCAACATTGAACATAAAGCCAGCGGCACCCGCTTCGGGAGCTTTGAAGAGGAACGGGAGACGCTTGAGGCCATCCTGTCCGAGGTGGATGTGCCTGTCGGGATTGTACCCGGCGCGGAGCGGATGGCCAGCCGACAGGACTTCGATGCTTACGCCCACGACATGCCTGCGTGGATGCTCTCGATGAGGGACAACCCGATGTCGGTGATGGTCGCGCTCCACTGCGACCACGCCTGGGACGACCAGAAGGCAATTCTCGAGGGCCTACCGCACGTACAAAGCGCCCGCGTAGATATGGTCGAGGCGTCCATCATTCCTCACGAGGGCTATGGCAAGCCGCTTTGCGCCTTGGACCTTTCCAGATATGCGGCGATAGGCCGTTGTGCGAAGGTACCGGTGATTGTGCCGACCCAACGGGTTATCGAACCCGACGAGGTCGG
>JALGUK010000213.1:4059-5590 GCA_029820875.1 Candidatus Zipacnadia bacterium | reverse complement strand
TCGAACGTTATGGCTCTCAACGAGCCCTCCGACGTAACCATAACGCCGGAGGTCAAAGGCATCATTCTCCAGAATATTCTCGCAGGCAGAATAGACTTACAGGGTAACACCACCGCAACCGCCATCAATTGTCCCAACGTGGTCAATGCAGGCGCAGGCAGCGTGGTCAACGGCGAGCGGATAGGGGCATGACGGCGCCGGGAAAGCGCTCGATAAACTGCAAAGAAGGTACAAGCACCATGCGGGATGCTGTGCGATGGCTGATTGTGCTTGCAATCGCGATTGCATTCTCTCTGTCGTCGGCAAGCGCCGAGGATACCACCGGAACATGTGTGATATTGGAGCGCTGGAAGGAGTGGAAAGCTTCATCCCGAGGACATGCCGGCCAGGTCGTGCGCATACGCGAGGCATCGTTCAACCTCGGCACTGTCAACTACCGGGTCAAGTATAACATCATCGCCGATCCAGCGCACCCCGACCAGGTTGAGCCTGTTGAAGGTTACATCGGGATGCCCGCACCTTCTCCTGAAAACTGGTACGACAACGGCTTTCTCTTCATCGCCGTCAACGGCCATGACCTCGGCACCGTGCCCCTCAGCAGCATGGTCGTCTCCGAGCAGGGAAAGCGGGGAATGGTGGACATGGTCTGGCATCATCCGATCGCGTCGGTGCGCGCGCGGTTTGCAGGACTGTGCGGGGACGACAAGCTGATGGTCGAGATTGCCATCGAACCACACCAGGATATACGGTCCATTACTGTCCAGGCACGCTGCTACCCGAGCTTCTTCACTACCTGGTACCACCGCAAGGGCGCACGGCGGGTCAAGACCCCCTCGAAGCTGATACAAGAGGGGCAGACCGTTACGTTGGAGCCGACCGCGAACTGGTGGCTGCTTTATTACGATGAGGTGTTCGATGTGGCAAAGGGGGAAGGAGTGGGGCCGTGCGCGATGGCCTTCCTGCCCGACGAGGCGGAAGCCGTGAAGGTGCGGGTCAGTGACTACGCCGTCGACACGACGATTCGATACGGCCCCTCGGCGCGCAGGATTCGCCTTGCCTTCTGGGACATGAGAGGGTCAAAGAACGCCGATGCTCTCGCCGCGTTCCCACAAAAGGCCCAAAAAGCGCGGGAACATCTGGTCGGGGTGGACTTCACCCCACAGATAATCCGCTCGTTTGATTTCGGCAAGCGGGTGCGCGAGGTTCAGGAACTTCTGCAGACACCAGACGTCCCCGACGAACTGCAGGCAGCATTGGGCGAGCAAATCTCCGCCCTGAAGCGCGCTGAAGCGGCGCGCAAGTCACATGCCGAACTTGACATCACCGCTGAAGAGGAGCTGCTCAAATCAATGGCTACATACGAGTCGGCATACTGGGAGCTTAAGCTCCACCGACTTCTGGACTTCTGAACCATGATAGCGACTCTTTGCCTCAATCCTGCGGTTGACGATACGGCCGAGGTGGAGCGCCTCGTAATGGGAGCCGAGGCGCGGGCGCTCTCACATCGCCAGGACCCCAGCGGCAAGGGTGT
>JALGUK010000213.1:0-4026 GCA_029820875.1 Candidatus Zipacnadia bacterium | reverse complement strand
TTGGATGAGGAGGGCGTACCCTCCCGGTTCACACAGATAGCCGGCGAGACACGCATCAACTTCACGGTCCGCCAGATCTCAAACAAGCAGCAATGCCGTGTGCTGATGCCCGGTCCGCACGTGGACAGCGCCGACGTTGCGCGTTGCCTGGAGGCAATTGCTGCTGACTTGCCGGAGATGACTATGCTTGTCCTCTCGGGCGGTATCCCGCGGGCGTTTACGCCGACATAATCCGGAAGGCACGTGAGGCGAACGTAAGATGCCTGCTGGATACACACGGCGAGCCGCTGCGCCTGGGGCTTGATGCGGGACCTTGCCTTATCAAGCCAAATCGCGACGAGCTCGCGCAATTGACGGGCCTGCCGGTCGGCTCCATCCGGGAGGTCGTCGCCGCGGCCCGCCGCGTTCTTCCGAAAACCACAGAAGGGGTCATCGTTTCCCTTGGCCCCGACGGGGCGGTTCTTACAACCGACAACGGCGCCTGGCACCTTCGGCCTCCGGAGGTGTCCGAGTGGTTCGCGGCCGGAGCCGGCGACTCGCTCTTGGCCGCATACGCAGTTGCCAGAGTACGCGGCGAGGACCCATTGCAAGCGGCCTGTTGGGGCGTTGCGGCCGGTACCGCAGCGGTGCTCGCTCAAAGCAGCCGGCTGGCCGAGCGGGAGGACATCGAGCGCCTAGTCCCAAAAGTCGTGCCTCAACTCGTTTGAGGGCGCCAACGTAGACAATGCCGAACTGTCAGCATGAGTCTGGCCAGTGGAGGCATCGAGTTTGAAAGCATTACTGCTGTGTGCGGGAAAGGGGACGCGACTGCGGCCGCTGACCCATACCGCTGCCAAGCACCTGATTCCGGTGGCGAACAAGCCGATTTTGTTCTACGGCCTCGAGGCTCTTGCGGAGGTGGGTGTACGCGAGATCGGATTGGTGGTCGGCGAATCGCATGCAGACATCGAGGAAGCGGTCGGGGATGGCTCAAAGTGGGGAGTGCGTGTCGAATATATCGAGCAGCGGTACCCGCGCGGCCTGGCACATGCCGTCCTGATGGGCCGCAAGTTTGTCGGTGATGAGCCGTTCATCGTGTACCTCGGCGACAACCTCTTCCAGACCGGACTCCGGCAATTCACAGACGCAGTCCGCGATGGGTGCGACGCGGGGCTGATGGTTCACAAAGTGAGAGACCCTCGGGGATTCGGGGTTGTCGAGGCCGACCCGGACGGCAATGTGCTCAGCGTGGTGGAAAAGCCGCAGGAGCCGCGAAGTGACCTCGCCATCACCGGAGTCTACTTCTTCACCAGTGCGGTCTTCGACGCCATCTCTCAGATTAAACCGTCACAGCGCAATGAGCTGGAGATAACCGACGCCATTCAGGTTCTCGTGGCCTCCGGCCACAGGGTCCTTGCACGCAAAACCGAAGGTTGGTGGAAGGACACCGGGAAACCCGAGGACGTGCTGGATGCCAACCGGCTGCTGCTTGAGCCAATCGAACCATCTATCGCAGGCACTGTAGAGCGGTGCCGAATTGAAGGACGTGTCGTCGTCGCAGCCAGCGCCTGCGTTGTCGAGAGCACAATACGAGGCCCTGTGATGATCGGCGAGCGGTGCCGGATTGAACGCTCGTTTATCGGGCCCTTTACATCAATCAGTGACGACTCAAAGATACGGGACGTTGAGATCGAGAACAGCATCGTGATGGCACATTGCAAGGTATCCAATCTCCCAGGTCGCATAGACTCTTCGTTGCTCGGCAGAAACGTCGTTCTCACCCGCGCCAACTCGCGCCCAGCCAGCCACCAGTTTATTCTCGGCGATGAAAGCCAGGCATTTCTCGCCTGACGCGCGGTCCTGGAGGGAAACAATCCATGCCGAACACCGCCCTCGAAGAGCTGCTTGAAACCATAGCCCAGATCCGCCTCATTGATACGCACGAGCATATCGGCGACCGGGGGCTTGGCGCCGAGGAGCACGTTTCCTACAACCTCGATACGCTCTACGCATCGCCCTACATCGCCAACCGGCTCGTCTCCGCCGGCGTGGACTCGGCCGTGTTCGCCAACCGCGAAAAGGAGCCTGAGGCGTTCCGCCGCGCAGTAGTTGATAATCTGGACCTGGTACGGGCGACGTGCCAGCACCATAATATGGCACGCGCCTTGCTTGACCTGTACGATTTCGACGAGGAACAACTTAACCTCGAAACCTGGGATGCACTTGACGAGCGTGTGCGCAAGGCCTACGAAGGCGGCTACCGGCGGTGGTGCGCGGAGGTATTTGAGCGGGCCAACATCGAACTGGCCCTCAAGAACACGCACATGCCCTATTATACGACGTTCCTCCCGGGTCTGCCGCCTGAGGAGCGCAACCTCGAGGAGAAGCTCTTCGGGTCCTTGCCGGCTTTTGATTGGGCGCTGTTCGGCTACGAGCGCGAAAAAGACCGCACCAACATTCTTTCGGTCACGCAGGAGGCGCTCGGCCTCTTCCCGGAGACGTTTGACCAGTATCTGCAGCTTGTGGAGGAGTTCGTGGCGGCCGCGAAACGCTATGGGGCCGTCGGGCTTAAGTGCACTGCCGCCTACTTCCGCTCGCTCGACTTCGACATCGCCGCCGAGGATGATGCACGCGCGGCATACCACTCAAAACCCGACGAATTGAGTCAAAAACACGCCAAGGCATTCCAGGACTTTATCATGCAATATATAGTGCGCCTCGCCGGTGAACATGACCTGCCTATCCACGTCCACACCGGCGCGATATTCGGCACGGAGATGGACCTTGCGGGCCTGGCACCGAGCAATATGTGCGCCCTCTTGTCCTGGCCGGAGGGCCGTCGGACGACCTTCGTGCTCCTGCACGGGGGATACCCTTACACCAGCGAAATGACGGCGATCGTCAAGACGTTTCCGAACGTATTTCTCGACGTAGCAGACGTCGGGATGGTCGGTATGGGAGTATTCAAGCGGTGCCTTCACGAGTGGCTCGAGTGCGTGCCCTCCAACAAGATAGTGCAGGGAGGCGACGGGCTTAACATCGAGCACTGCTACGGAGCGATCACGCGGCAGAAGGAAGCTCTGGCCGAGGTGTTGGCGGAAAAGGTGCGATGGGGACAGGCGTCGATGCGTCTCGCCAAAAAAATCGCCTACCGGATTCTCCGAGGGAACCCACGTGAAGTTTTCCACCTCGACGTTGCCCCCTGACGAACAAGCGACAGGCAAAGGGAATTGCATACCCGGCAGAGAAGGATAACATTCGGCCGGAGTTTAGGTGGCGCGCCAATGAGTCTTCGCATGTATTGCGGCCAACCGTGCGGAGGGATGCTGCCTGTTTCATATCCGGAATTCGGCCGACAAAACAGCGTATGGAGCCAGGCCGGTTGCCTGTCCGCCAGGCCGTTGGCTCAGCAGAGAAAGCAGGAGAAGCACCTATGCCAAGAGAATGTGAGGTTCTACCCGAATTCAAACCGGGACAGCTCGAGTTCCCCCCTGTCTCGCTTTATCAGTACTCCCGCAGTCTCAAGGATGAACTTGCCGATGGTTTCCCGCCGGAGGAAGCGCGACTGGCCCTGCGCTACATGCTCTCAATCCGCCTCTTCGAGCAGACCATCGTTGAGCTGAAGTCGGGCCGGTACAAGCCTATACCCGGGTTCAGATTCATCGGTGCAACTCACCTGTCCATGGGCCAGGAGGGAGCCGCGGTCGGAACTATGTCGGCCATTCGGCCCGACGATTACATCACCAGCAGCCACCGCGGCCACGGTCATGCCATCGCAAAGGGTGCTTACTGGCTGGAGGCGCAGGACGCGGAATCCCTCGCAGCGTTCATCGGGGAGCGGGGCTCCTCCGAGAGCCGCGATGTGCTCTTCCAGAAGGCTCTTCACAAGCACCTCATAATGACGTTCGCCGAATTGTTCGGCAAAGAGGATGGGTACTGCCACGGCAGGGGGGGCGGCATGCACATCGCCGATTTCCACCAGGGCCACCTGGGCGCCAACGCCATCGTCGGCGGCAGCCTGGCCATCGCCACAGGAGCAGCCATGGC
>JALGUK010000212.1 GCA_029820875.1 Candidatus Zipacnadia bacterium | reverse complement strand
AATGCCGGAGGGGCGCTTTACGGATTGCACACCGCCATCCCGATTAAATCAGGCGGTCAGGTCGGGATGACGTTTATCAGCCAGAGACAGCCCTCTGGAAACAACTCGCGTGACACCGCACGTTTCCAGCGCGACCGCTGGGATGGAGCCGGCTCGACCGGCCCGTTCATCGTTCGGTCCCGGCCGATTGTCCGCGACGGGGAAACGGTGGTTATCGATGGGAAAAGCAAGGTGATTGATGACGGCCTCGTGGTCTTTCTGGACAATGTCGAGCAAATCGAGGGCGTAGACTACCTGGTGAACTATGATGCAGGCCGTATCGAGTTCCTGCGGGTGGTGTTGCCGACATCCATTGTGGTAGCGGACTACTACTACCGGATCGAGCAGACGCAGGCTGTCGGTAGCAAATCCGTTGTCGGACTGGACGGCAGCGTCCCGCTGGGCAAACATCTGACTCTTACCGGCCAGTTCGGGCACAGCAACGCGGCAAGTATCGGCAGCGGGTCTGCGATGAGCCTGGGGCTTTTCGGTGATTTGGATCGCTTTAAATTCCGGACTTACTTCAACAACGTAAACCCCTTGTTTTCCCGCATTGACACCGTCGGTTTTCAACGCGATGAAAGCGGATTCCGCTTTAATTTCGGCTGGGATCCGAACCAGTTTGTGAGCATAACCGGAGGGCGGACCCGCTCACGCTCCAACCAGGGTTATACTTTCGGTTACAGCCCCTACGCTTACAGCGACGCGCCGACCGGGGAGTTTTACGACACAGGCACGACAACATTCCGGCGTGTCGCAGCAGGCTTCAGCCCTACAAGAGCCGAGACGGATGCGCTTGTGAGGTCATACGATACAATCAGTACGTCCACTAACCTGCAAGTTTCCGTGAATTACCCCGGTTGGCCCGACATTGGCGTCTCACTTGATACAATGAAAAACAGCGGCTCAACCCGCGGGGACAGCAAATACAGCTCGCAGAGCGTTGCTCTGGATTACTCGCCCGCTTCATTGCCTTTCAGCATTCGCCTCGCACTGGACCGGACGCAACAGGCTTACGGTGGTGGTGAATTGGCCTTCGGGGGCCAGACCGCGAGTTTCACGGGTAGCGGCAGCGTCACGAATTCGACACGGTCTACGGTGACATACAACGATCCGAGCGGGAAGTTTTCCATCGCCACAAACTGGAATACGAATAAGGCAAGAGACCGAGACGTCAACGGCCGGAACTCGAACGCGCAGACCCTGCAAGTCTCGGCGAACTTCAACCCGACATCCGAGTTGCGACTGCAGGCGGATTACGCCGTTTCCCAGTCTAATGGTACGGTTGCCAGCAGCCTCTACAGCGGGTTTGGCAGCGGGTATGGCATCGGGTGGGGTGGAGGATATGGGAGTGGTTTGGGTGGCGGGTATGGTAGTTGGGGTGGCTCGACAGGCGGTGGCTTTCCGGGGGGCTATGGCAGCACCATCGCCGGACGATGGCAGCCCGGGCGTCAGGAGGCAGCGAGTACCAGCAGCGATGTCACCTTCTCTAACACCACGCACAACAGCTACACGAGTCGGCAGGCAAGCTTTAATGCAACCTACATGCCCAGCGAGCAATTCAGTCTTCAATTGGGCATGAACAGCCGCCTTTATCGCAGCACGGGTTCGGTCGGCTACGCCGCCGACAGCAACTTTAACCGCTATGACCTTGGGTTGCAGTACCGCTTCGACAACGGCCTTGCGGTCTCCGCCAGCCTCGGGCGGGATACCACCAACTATCTTGACAACGCAACAGGGGCCATCAGCAACAACTTGTTCAACCTCGGCCTTGACTTCCGGCCCCAGGGAAGTCCGTTCTCGTTCGGACTGAGCCTTGTAAGAATGACCGGCTCAAGCCCTATTTACACCGGCCTGCCTGGTGATGGAACGCAACTGACGACGACAAGCTACAAGGACTTATCAGGGCGTTTGGGTTACAGACTGGGAGAAAGGCGGACGGTCGAGCTTTCCATAGGGCAGTCGCGGTTCAACAGCGGTTTCGATGCGAGCACCCGCCTGAACGCGGCCTTGACATTCCGTTACAAGCTCTCGAGCATCCTTTCCGCTGACATCGGCTATCAACTGTATCGCTACGACGGCGAGGGGTCATCCACAGGCCGCCAGAGTGGAGATTATACGGCCAGCATCCTGGCAGCCTCGATTAACGCCAGTTTCCAGTCAGGCTATTGAGTGCGTTGAACTAAAGCAACCTTCCGGTCGTCTGAATAGTAACCCTCGGAAGCAGCCACACGTGGGTGGTAGCTTGCCCGGGGTATTATGACCACCCGCGTAGCTGAGGAGGACCCGGGATATGTGTCTTGCGTTCCGCAAAGCGCTGGTCGGTGCTCTGACCATCGTGACTACTTGCCTGCTCGTGGCGAATAGCCTGCCGGTTCAGGCCTCGCTGCCACGGTTTCACAATATCTCGAACGTGCCGTTCGCAACCCGAGCCAGTGGCCCGTTGACCGCGCTTTTGCTGGACGATGATGCTCTGGCTGGCCGTTCTCCCGGGGCTCTCTGGGCTGCAATCGCCTCCGACCCGAGCGTCGCCGGTCTTGAGTCCAACCGGCGGCTGATTGAGTTCATGACGGCTCACGGCATCTGGGACCCCGACCATCTGCCTACATACCCTCGCACCGTGCTTCACGTATCAAGCGGACGGCTTGTACGCTCTGAGCTTGCTCGTACCGCAGGGGAGGGCAGGCAGGTGGGGGGTGGCTCGATTACTCTCGAATACAAGAACTGGTCGCCGGAGGAGGAAGACGCCCTGCGCGCGTTCTTTGAGCAGGTGATTCCGGTTCTCAACTCGATTTACGGCAAGCCTGCATTCGATATCACGGTTACCGTAGTCAAAGACGATACCGCCATCGCTCTAATGGACGCTATCTATGATGCATCGGCCAATGAGATCCACGTCCGTGACATCACACAGCCGCTGGGCAACCTCAATGAGTCTCGCGAAGGCTTTGCACTCATTCATATGCTATTGCGGGCCTATCATGACGATGCGATGTTCTACTACGACGCATGGGAGACCGGCTTTGCGTTGGCGGCAGCCTGGGCGGCGGCCGGCCAGATTGACCCGAACTTCGACCTGGGCCTTCGCCCTTTCCATGCAGTCCCGGTTTACGAGGGCCTCAACCAGCCGGAACTTGGAAACAGCACATTCTACCCGCCCTCCGGCTATCAAGGCATGGTCACGTGGCGCATCGGGATGGCGGCGAGCGCCTGGTTCAAGGTTTACCTCGAGAACCCCGACTTCTTTCGGCGCGTGAACGAGGCCTACTACGCGGCCCTTGACCCTTCCAACCCCGAGCTTGCGGGGGACATACCCGCCCTCAAGCAGCTTGTGGCGGGCGTGCAGCCGCAGATTGAAGGCATAGGGTTCGCCGACTGGTACGAACGCCAGTACGTCCTCGATACGAGTGTCTCATTCGGCCCGAAGCTGTATGTGTATCACTTCCCACAGAATGAGACGATTCCCCTTGTGCTGGACTATTACCTGACCACGCCCGACGGTGATGAACAGCCGCTTGGCGGTACGGCGAACCTGGAGTACTTCGACTACCAACGCATCTATTCGCTTTTTGCCCAGGAAGGGTATCAGGTATTGATACTCTCGAGCGGCCCCGATGCCGGTGTGGGGCAAAGGGTGTATGTTGATGTGGGTATTGAGGGGCTGTATCGTACCGTGATTTTTCCCTACGGCGTTCGGGGCCCGGGCGAGGGAACCAACAATTTCATCGGTGCGGTTCTGGGGGCAGACAGCGGAACCGTGACTCTCCGTAACGCGGGCGGCGAGACCAAGCTCACTGTTTCCCAGGGGGTATACGGTGGGAATCTCGGGGCCACGCTGCATCCGGAGCCGGTGACGGTGGAATTCGCGGGTGAAAACGGGGAAACGCAATCGGGGGGGCCTGCGACTCTTAGCACAACTTATCCGTTCGGCACCAACGGCCGGCACATGATTTCCATCCCGGCGTTCCCGAAGGCGTCCGATGCCGCAACCGCTCTCGGGCTGTCTCCGGGCCAGTTCATTCTCGCCCGCTGGGACCCGCGGAGCGTGGAGGCCGATAAGTACAAGTTCGGGCCGGATGTACCCCCTCTTGCGCCCGGGCGAGGCTACTGGCTTAAGCTGACCGCCGATGCGAACGTGACTGTCGAGGGTTCCCTGGTTCCGCCCGACCAGGACTACCGAATACATCTGGAGCCGGGCTGGAATATGATAGGGGTTCCATTCAACAGGCAAGTCAGCGTCTCATCTCTGCGCTTCCAAGAGGGAATTGACGCTCCGGCGAGCTTCGAAGAGGCTGTATCACGCGGATGGATTCGCGCCGCCGTCTACGGTTACTCGCAGGCTTCGGGCTACACTACCGTCACCTCGATGCAGCCGTGGCTGGGGTATTGGCTGAAAGTCCTGCGCATGGACGGAATCAATGTTATCTTTCCGGGCACGCGCAGCCGTAACGTACAGACCAAAGCCCGGGTGCATCGCCTTTCCAGCAACGGCACCTGGCAGGCCCGCTTGGTGGCGCAAACGTCAGATGGCGAGGCGAC